>NZ_JAVDTD010000012.1:0-279595 GCF_031455655.1 Sphingobacterium sp. 2149
TTACACTATAAATATATGAAAATCAAACAATTAAAACAAATTATGAGCCTTAGATAATGCAAAAAAAAGAGACTGTCATTTTGAGACAGCCTCTTGTATTTTTAATGAACTTGGTGGTCTTATAGACCAAATTCTGCTTTCACCTTCTCGATATAATCCAGTTTTTCCCAAGTAAATAGTTCAACTTCAACCTGCTTTTTCTCGCCTGTCGAGCTTTCAAATTCTTTTATTACTTTTTTGGGTGTTCTTCCCATGTGTCCATAAGCTGCTGTTTCTGAGTAAATTGGATTTCTCAGTCCCAAACGCGTTTCAATCCCGTATGGAGTCATGTCAAATAAATGGGCAATTTTTTCAGCAATTTGACCATCGGTTAAATTTACTTTGCTCGTTCCATACGTATTTACATAGATTCCCATCGGATCTTTTACACCGATCGCATAAGAAATTTGTACGAGAATTTCATCCGCGACTCCTGCGGCCACTAAGTTTTTGGCAATATGGCGTGTCGCATATGCTGCAGACCGGTCCACTTTAGATGGATCTTTTCCTGAGAAAGCACCGCCACCATGTGCACCTCTCCCCCCGTAGGTGTCCACAATTATTTTTCGGCCCGTAAGACCTGTGTCTCCATGGGGCCCGCCGATAACGAATTTTCCAGTAGGATTGATATGAAACTTAATTTCATCGTTAAATAACACTTGAAGTTCTGGCTTTAATTGTGCTTTGACACGAGGAATTAAGATCGTTTTGATGTCGTGTGTAATTTTGTCCAACATCGCTTGCTCTGTATCAAAGTCGTCATGTTGTGTCGAGATGACAATGGCGTCAATTCTTTTCGGTTTGTGATCGTCGCTATATTCCAGTGTAACTTGAGATTTCGCATCCGGTCGTAAATACTTGATTTCGTTATTTTCGCGACGCAACTCCGCCAATTCATACAGTAAGCGATGAGATAGGTCCAATGCCAAAGGCATAAAATTTTCGGTTTCGTTATTCGCATAACCAAACATAATCCCCTGGTCACCTGCACCTTGCTCTTGCCGTGTTTTACGGTCTACACCTTGGTTAATGTCCGCAGATTGCTCGTGAATCGCGGATAATACGCCACAAGAATTTGCTTCAAACATATATTCAGATTTGGTATAGCCAATCTTTTGAATTACCGAACGTGCTATCTTCTGAACATCGAGGTATATGTTTGATTTAACTTCCCCGGCGAGGACCACTTGTCCTGTTGTTACCAACGTTTCAATAGCGACACGAGAATCCTCGTCCCATGCTAAAAAATTGTCTATTAATGCATCTGAAATTTGATCCGCAATTTTGTCTGGATGCCCTTCAGAAACAGATTCCGACGTAAATAAATAAGCCATGCTTTACCTGATTTTAAATATTGGATTTGCGCTAGAATGAATTAACAGCAAAGTGATAAGCGCCGTGATAGCGAAGGGTTTTAGCACTTTTTTACTGTGGTTGCAATCTCCTTGTCGTTGCTTTTGTGACGCAACAGCACGCAAATCAGTCCACATTCTATTTTTTATGCGACAAAGCTACAATACTTTAAGGATTATTTAAAATCAAATTTATATTTTAATTTAAAAAGTATAGTCACATACTTTAAGATGCACAAAGATTACATTATTTTAAGAAATTCGTAATTTCCGCTATCTTTGGGATATGTCAGAACGTAAACAAATATTGTTTGTTATTAATCCGATTTCAGGAGGAAAGCACAAAACATCTTTCAAAAAGCAGGTGTTAGATGTGCTTGATCTACAAAAATTTGATCCTACTTTTCAACAGACAGCTAGACCGAATCATGCCTATGAAATTGGGTTGAAAGCCATTGAAGAAGGATATGATGCGGTTATAGCCGTGGGAGGCGATGGAACAATCAATGAATTGGGATCAGCTTTGGTTGGGTCTGGAATTCCATTGGGGATTATTCCTGAGGGTTCGGGCAACGGTTTGGCGCTTTACTTGGGTGTACCTATGAATGAAGCTGCAGCTATCCGCCGGATTAATCGTTTTGAATCAATCGAGGTGGACTGTGGTGTTATCAATGAAAGAAGATTTTTTAATATTGCTGGTTTAGGATTCGATGCATCCGTGAGCGAAAATTTTGCTAATGAAAATATTCGTGGACCGTTGGGTTACATGAAATCAGTGTTTAATGTGCTCAGTAAATATCAACCTGCACATTACAAATTGACCATCGATGGAAAAGTTTACGAAAGACAGGCTTTTATGATCAGTGTAGCGAATTCTCCCCAATATGGAAATAACGCTTATATCGCGCCTCAGGCTTCAGTCAATGATGGTATTTTAGATGTCTGTATTGTGCACAAATTTCCACTTTATATATTGCCAAAGATGATTTTTCATCTGTTTAACAAATCGGCAGATCAATCCAGTTATGTAGAGATTATTCCCGGGAAGAATATACAGATTGAGGTGGATAAGATTTCGTCGGTACACGTCGATGGGGAACCAATCGAATTAGGAGATAAACTGGATATTTCCATTATGCCAAAAGCCTTAAAAATAATTTGCTAAGATAATGAGTAAAAATAAAAAACAGTCTTATGAAGGGGTTGTCTATTCCACAGATGATAGCTTCAATTATCAATTGTCTGATTTTTTTCAGGAACAGGATACTTTACCGATGAATCAGCAAAATTTGAAAGTACAGCTTGATCGCAAAATGCGGAAAGGAAAAGTTGTTACGTTGATCACAGGGTTTGTAGGAAAAACCGAAGACCTGGAAATTTTAGGTAAATTGTTGAAACAGAAGTGCGGAGTGGGCGGAACAGTAAAGGATGGCGAGATCATCATCCAGGGGGAGTTTAAACAAAAGATCTACGAATTGTTACTTAAAGAGGGATATCGCGTAAAATTAGTGGGTGGTTAAACAAGTATTGCGAGAATATTGAGATTAAATCTAATGAATTGTTTATTAGGCAAGTATGGTTTGTGTATAGGCTGTATGTTTGTTTGGTAATATGAGTAATCACTTACTTTTTGTAATTTAAAATCTTTGATTTTCTTGCATATCAAAAAAAAAATGGCTTTCATTGTAAAATAATTATTGCGAATAAGCGATTTAGCAACGAGAAACAATGATTATATAACGGGAGCTGCTGAGAAAAATAACACACATTAACGGTGTTTCAGTTTAAAAAAACAAATTTGATTTTTTTTACATATTTAAGAGGAATATTTTAAATTTGACATTAAATATTAAATTTGCTTTGCAAATTGATTTCAAAAGCGAACAAGAGTGCATATAATTTAAACAACATTATATATTTAAACAACAGTAAAAAACTAAAAATTAGAAAAATGGCAAACGCACCTAAAACTGCTGCAAAACAAGAGAGCAACAACGGAGGATCTTTCTTTGCTCAAGCTGCAATCATCATCTGTTTCATCGTGGGTTTCTGTGTATGGAAATTTGTGATGGGTAATCCAACTAACTTCGTTGATAACAATCCGGAAAATGCTCCTAACCCAGGTAACTATTTAGGAATGGTTTACCATGCTGGGGCAATCGTACCTGTTTTGCTTGGTTTATTCTTAATGGTATGGGTTTTCTCGGTAGAACGTTTTATCGTTATCAACAAAGCTTCTGGTACTGGAAACGTTGGAAACTTTGTTCGTAAAATCCAAACGTTGATTAATGGTGGAAACATCGATTCAGCTATTGCTGAATGTGACAAACAAAAAGGTTCAGTAGCAAACGTTGTGAAAGCTGGTTTATTGAAGTACAAATCAGTATCCGTAGATCCTGAAGTGAACACTGAAAAAGCGGCTATTGCAATCCAAAAAGAAATCGAAGAAACAACTGCATTGGAAATGCCTATGTTAGAGAAAAACTTAAACGTTATCGCTACATTAGTTTCTATCGGTACATTATGTGGTCTATTGGGTACGGTAACAGGTATGATCAAAGCCTTCTCGGCATTGGCAACAGGTGGTGCTCCAGATTCAGCTAAATTGGCGAACGGTATCTCTGAGGCCTTGATCAATACGGCAACTGGTATCGCGACATCAACATTCGCTATCGTATTGTATAACATCTTTACTGCAAAAATCGATAAATTAACTTACTCTATCGACGAAGCTGGTTTCTCAATCGTACAAACATACGCTGCAAACCACAAATAAGAACTATGATGAAAATATTTGATTTTTTTAAATTTAGTTTATGGAAATCAAATATTAAAATCATCATAGGATAGAAGATTGAGTTTTTAATTTAAAAAGAAGAATTTAAAATGGGTAAAGCAAAAGTAAAAAGAGCCAGTACGTCGATCGACATGACAGCGATGTGTGACGTATCGTTCTTGCTGCTTACGTTCTTCGTCTTAACGGCGACAGCGCGCCAACCGGAAGCATTGACGGTGGATACCCCAGCATCGACTACGAAAGATAAGTTACCTGATTCAAATGTAGGTATGATCACAATAGGCGATCAAGGTAAAGTTTTCTTCGGTACGACTGATCAACAAGTTCGGGTAAAAGCACTAGAAAGAATGTCAGCAAAGTATGGCGTTGGCTTTTCGCAAGAAGATTACGATCGTTTCAAATTGATGGAAAACTTTGGTGTACCAATGTCTAAATTGAAAGGGTTATTGGCCTTGGACGGAAGTAAGCGTACAGAAAAAGGCGTGCAAACTGGTATTCCTATTGATAGTACTGAAAACACTTCAAATGAGTTGTATTATTGGGTTCAAAATACTCGCCTCGCAGCTGAAGAAGTGAATAAGGAGAAAGAAGCATCGGATAAAAATTTCGTGCATCCTGGACCTTTAAAGATGGCTATCAAAGCAGATGCGAATGAAAAATATCCTTCGGTTAATTTAGTTATTGAAACATTGCGTAATCAAAAGCAAAACAAATTTAGTTTCATAACGGGCATGCGTGCTGAGGACAAATAATTGACGATTTAATAAGAACAAACGATGGCAGAATTAAATCAGGATAGTGGTAAAAAAGGAAAAGGCGGGAAAGTAAGATCCAAAAAAAATGGGGGTAAGGTAGACCTTACAGCCATGGTGGATCTGGCCTTCTTGTTGATCACCTTCTTCATGTTGACCACGTCCTTAAATAAACCGCAGGCAATGGATGTGGCTATGCCAGACAAAAATAAAATTAAAGAAGAACAAAAAGATGAACTGCTTACGGCAGATAATCGTTCCCTTACAATTTTATTGGGTTCTGACAATAAAGTCTCTTGGGTATATGGTCAAGTAGCTAATCCGATCGAAGGGCCTACTGTTGCTGGTTACGGTGCAGATGGGATCCGTAAGGTCTTGATGGAGAAAAAGGCTTATGTACCTCGCGTTTCAGGCGGTAAAGACATGATTGTAATCATACGTCCTAGTGAAAAATGTACACAGCGTAATCTGGTTGATATTCTTGACGAGATGAAAATTGTAGACGTTAAACGCTATATGATCGGAAAGATTACACCAGAAGAAGTCGAAGTGTTAAAACGTGACAATATCTATAATGATTAGTTATTAGATTGACACATAAAACTAAAATAAAATGATAGGGTCAAAATTAGATATTTTTAAGAAAGAATGGCTTGACGTCGTTTTTCAGGGCAGAAACAGGGAGTATGGAGCTTACGAGCTTCGTAAACTTGCGCCCAAAGCGACTAACAGGGGGCTTCTTGTCGTTATCGGCATTGTGGCCATAGCCAGTTTCCTTAGCGTTTTCGGAAGTAAGCTGTTCCCGAAGAAGCCTGTAGAGGCACCTCCGGCAGTCACTGAAGTTACGTTGGAAGACCTTGAAGAAATCAAGCCACCAGAACCGCCAGAAGAGGAACCGCTTCCACAAGAACCGGAAGAGAAACCTCAACAAGTGGCCATGGATGTACCGAAAGAAGATTTGGTTCGTTTCCCTGAACCTAAAGTAGCTCCTGCAAACAAAGTTGTAGAAGAAGTTGCTTCTCAGGAAGAATTGAAGGATCCAAATAAAACTCCAGCGCGTATTACCTTGAAAGGTAGTCCGACAGGTACTTCGGTTGCCCGTGGTGAATTCGGTTCAAAGAAACAAGATGGTGCGATCACTGGAGCAAAAAAAGGAGATCCGAATGGTAATGGAGATGAAATTCTTCCATTTAATGCCATTGAGGTCCAACCAATGCCTGTAGGTGGTATGCAAGCATTTATGTCGTGGGTGGGTTCAAACTATGAGTATCCGGCAGCTGCAACAGAAAATGGTGTAAATGGTGTAGTTGAGGTATCGTTCGTCGTAGAAAAAGATGGTAGCTTGACAGACATCAATATCAAACGTGATTTGAAATATGGTACTGGTGATGCAGCTGTAAGGTTGCTTAAGAAAGCGAAGAAATGGAAACCAGGAATTCAAAATGGTCGTCCAGTTCGTGTAGCGTATACTTTACCAATTCGATTGAACCTTCAAAATTAGAATGACAAATTTTAATTCAAATAGTAGTTCAAATTATAGACAGAAATCGCCTCTGAAGCGGTTTCTGTCTATTTTAGGACTTTTTATGTTTGGCTTTTATTTTGTTTTGGGCCTTTTGATTATATTCTGGGACAATTTTCCGATTGAAATTAATCCAACTTACAAAACAATTTTTGGCGTCGTATTGATTCTGTATTCATTTATGCGGTTTGTTCGGCTTTGGCAAAATAATTTTAATTAAGCGCCTCTTTCTTTTAGTTTTAACCAACTCTCTCTTCAAAAGTTAAACTATTCTTTATTTAAACTGTCTTATTTTATGATGTATCGTATGAGAAAATATAAAATGGTTCTTATGATGCTAGGCGTCTGTATGGGAGTATTTGTTTCGTGCAAAAATAAAACGAAGAGTACAAAGGAAGGAGAGGATATTCTAACGGGTAAACTTCCGGTTATTGTTGATCAGACTTTGTTGCCTATCATCCAAGAATCTGCGGATGTTTTTGAAAGTTCTTATCCAAATTCAACTTTGGATTTGATAGCTAGGCCCGAGATCAAAGCAGTAAATGCTTTGCTTTCTGATTCGGCTTACGTCGTTGTATTGACGAGAAAGTTGACAAACGAGGAAGGTAGCTACTTTCAGAAGCGCGGTATTCAGCCGAAAGTCTTCCAAATAGCTTCCGATGCAGTTGTACTGATCAATAATCGGACTAGTAAGGATACTATTATGTCACAAAAAGACGTTAAGTCTTTGTTGGAAGGTAATTTAGCAGGACAACGGTTGATCTTTGATAATGCCAATTCGAGTACACTACGGTATTTCAAAGATTATTTCAAATTAAACAAAATTGATCCGAAAGCTGTTTCTGCCATGAAGGATAGTGAGGAAGTGATGAAATACGTGAGTGATAATACGAACGCAGTGGGGGTAATTGGCTACAATTGGTATTTGAAAGCTGTAGAAAAAAATTCGAATTTATTGGATAAAATTCGTACATTGAGCATCGGAAGTAGGGATCAAGGGGGCGAAAAGGTCAATTTCTATAGACCATCTCAATCGACTATAGCTGATGGCGTATACCCTTTTGTGAGGCCTGTCTACATTATGAATTATCAGCCAAATATGGGCTTAGGTTTGGGTTTTAGTGCTTTTTTGACAGGCGATCGCGGACAGCGAATCGTTTTGAAAGCGGGATTGGTTCCTGCCACAATGCCTGGGCGTGAGATCATTATTAGAGATGAAAGTTATATTAAATAGATAATAAATAGTACAAAAATAGATTATGACAAACAGCAAATTATTATTTAGTCTTTTATTGGCCGGATCTGTGGGCACAGTAAGTGCACAAAGTTTGAAAGATGCTAGAGCAGCCATCGAGGCTGAAAATTATGGTAAAGCTAAAACTATCCTTCAACAGTTAGTGACTAAGCAACCTAAGAATGGAGATAATTATTTCTATTTGGGTCAAATTTATTTGGTAAACGACAGAGCGGATTCTGCCGCTACGATTTTCAACCAAGGTTTGGCCGCTGATCCAAAGGCTACAATCAATAATGTAGGTTTGGGTTATGTTGACTTAATGAAAAAGGATAAGGCAAGTGCGGAATCTAAATTCGCTTTGGCAACGGCAAAATTAGGTAAAAAGGATTATGAGCCATTGTTGGAGATCGGTCGTGCATATATTAATGCACCTGAACCTGATTATGCAAAAGCGTTAGAGTATCTCACACAGGCGAAGGAAAAAAACAAAAAGGATGTTGCTATTCCTATCGCATTAGGTGATGCGTATCGCGGCTTGAAAGAAGGATCTTTGGCTTATACCAGCTATGGTGAAGCGACGGATATCGATCCGAATTCGGTTCAAGCTAAAGTTGGACAAGCGGTAATTGTACGGGGTGCACAAGCTTTTGATGAAGCCATCACGCAATTAGAGGCTATCGCGGCGGAGACGCCAACTTATGCTCCTACCTATCGTGAGTTAGCTGAGACTTACAACCAATGGTCGAGGTTGCCAGGTACTTCTGATGAGAAATATGTTGAGTTAAATAAAAAGGGTGTTGAGCAATATAAGAAATATCTTGAAGTTGCTGGCGATAACTCGTTGGAAGCAAAAATCCGCTATGCCGATTTCTTGGTATATGCACGTCAGTATGACGATTTGAAAGTAGTTTCGGAGGAATTAGCGCAAAATCCTTCTGTAGATCCAAAAATCTACCGTTACTTAGGTTATATCGCTTTCCAAAAAGCGAAAGATTATCCAAAAGCATTGGAGTATTTGAATCAGATGTTCAGCAAAATGGAGAAAGATCGCGTAATTCCATTGGATTATATGTATTTGGGTATGTCTGAAATCGCTGCTAATAGTCCAAAACATGTAGAAGGTGGTGCAGACAGCACAGCCACAGCCGCACCAGTGTTAACGGCAGAAAACACAGCAAATATTCAAAAAGGTATTGCTGATATTAAAAAAGCAATTGATTTAGACAAAGAGCTTTTGGGCGAAACTGCCGAGCTGGCTTTTGCTAAATATCAAGAGCAAGAACTGCAGACGGCGGCCTCTCTTTTTGAATTAGTGGCGTCTTACACAGATAATAAAACGTATTTGTTTGATGCAAATTATTATGCTGGTGAAGCTTACTATCAAATCGGTGCTAAAGAAGATGCAGCTAGTAAAAACGAGGAGCAAGTTGTGGTTAATCAGGAGCTTAGAGATAAAGCCATTGCTGATTTACAAAAAGCACAGACGTTCTTATCAGTAATTGAAACAACTGACAATAAAGAAGCGCAAGATAAATATTTGATCAATGCACTTTATTACAAAGCTTTTGCTGCTTTAACTGCAGATAACTTGGAGCAGCCTAAAGGTGATTTCGTAGCTTCATTCCAAAAATTGATTGAAACAATCAATCAACGTGGTGCACAAGAGAAAAATAAGAATTATTTAATAGACGCAAATACGTATATCGGTCTTTACTATTACGTGAAGCAAGATCTTCCTAAAGCGAAGGAAAGTTTCCAAAAAGTATTAGCTATAGATCCAGCGAATGAAGCTGTTAAAGGTTACTTAGAAGGTTTAAAATAAGCTTAAGTAAAATCATTCTAAATTAGGCGTAGATAGTAATATCTACGCCTTTTTTGTTTTGTTTTTTACCATGGAATCTCTATATTTAAAGATAGTTACCAATATAAATTTTAGTTGAGATGGAGCAAGCCAATAGTATGCCGATAGACTACTTGCCGATATTTATACAGCTTTTAGTAGCTGTGGGATTTGGAGTAAGTACGATAATTATTACACATCTTATCGGACCAAAGGTCCGCACAGAAAACAAGCTTGGAGCTTTTGAGTCAGGGATTGAAGTTATCGGAAATGCGAGGCAGCCGTTCTCAATCAAATATTTCTTGGTGGCCATCCTATTTGTGATATTTGATGTGGAGGTCATTTTTATGTACCCGTGGGCTGTAAACTTTCGTGATATGGGATTGCAGGGCTTGATAGAGATGTTTATTTTCATGGGACTGCTTTTATTAGGCTTTATCTATGTGATTAAGAAAAAAGCATTAAACTGGGACTAGATGTCCTTATTATGGTTGGTTTTTGGCCAACGATACTAAACCTATAAATCGACTTTTCATGAGTGATATAAAATTAGCACAAGCTCCTCCGGGAGTAGAAGGCGCAGGTTTTTTTGCGACGAGTTTAGATAAAGCCATCGGCTTGGCGCGAGCCAACTCATTATGGCCTTTGCCGTTCGCCACATCCTGTTGTGGTATCGAGTTTATGGCGACAATGGGTTCAACCTATGATTTGGCAAGGTTTGGCGCCGAAAGACCTAGCTTTTCACCGCGGCAGGCAGATATGCTTTTGGTGATGGGTACGATCGCTAAAAAGATGGCGCCTGTGTTAAGACAAGTGTATGTACAGATGGCCGAGCCGCGCTGGGTAATTGCTGTTGGGGCCTGTGCGTCTAGTGGTGGTATTTTCGATACGTATTCTGTCTTACAAGGAATAGACGAAATTATACCGGTTGATGTGTACGTGCCTGGTTGCCCTCCCCGCCCCGAAGCAATTTTGGATGGAGTATTGCGTTTGCAGGACATCGTGAAAAATGAATCCTTGAACCGGAGAAATACGCCAGAATATAAGGCATTGCTTGAAAAGTACGGAATTCATATAAATAAATAAACGATGGAAAACAGTTTTTTATTGGATAAGCTCGAAGAGAATTTTCCCGCAAAGATTCAAGAAATTCCGGATGCTCACGATCTATTGACCGTCATTGTTGAAAAAGAAGACCTGATCGAAGTGCTTCGTTTCCTGAAGTCGAGTAGTGAGCTGCAGTTTATCCATCTGACCGATATTACAGCAGTACATTATCCGCATTTGGAGAAGGAATTTGCTGTCGTTTATCATATCCATAGTCTAGTTCATAATATACGGATACGGATGAAAGTGTTTTTGCAAGGTCCGAATCCTGAGATTCCAACTGCGACTGTGGTTTGGAAAGGTGCGAATTGGATGGAGCGTGAAACTTATGACTTTTTTGGTGTCAATTTTATAGGACACCCCGATCTGAGAAGAATTTTGAATGTTGATGATATGGAGGTATTTCCTATGCGTAAGGAATATCCTTTGGAAGATCCAAATCGCGTAGATAAAAAAGATTTGTATTTCGGCCGTTAAAGTATACAATATGAGCGAATTTATTAGCAAGATAACACCCAATCAACCCGTTTTTGAAGATAACGACCCACAAGATGAGTTGATTACCTTAAATATTGGGCCAACCCATCCCGCCACGCATGGTGTATTTCAAAATGTTGTTCAGATCGATGGTGAGCGTATAGTGAGTGGTGTGTCTACAATTGGTTATATTCACCGGGCGTTTGAAAAAATTGCAGAACATCGGCCGTTTTACCAAATCACTCCATTGACAGACCGTCTGAATTATTGCTCCGCACCAATCAATAACATGGGCTGGCATATGACTGTTGAGAAGCTTCTTAAGATAGAGATTCCTAAGCGTGTGCAGTATATGCGTGTCATTGTTATGGAGCTTGCGCGCATTGCAGATCATATTATTTGTAACGGAATCTTAGGTGTGGATACAGGAGCGTTTTCGGGATTTCTATATGTTATGCAGGAGCGTGAATTTATCTATGAAATCTTTGAAGAGATATGTGGCGCCCGTTTGACAACGAATATCGGTCGTATTGGAGGATTTGAACGTGATTTCAATGCTATAGCTTTTGAAAAAATACGTGAATTTTTGAAACGCTATCCTCCGGTATTGCAAGAGTTTGAAGAACTGTTTGTTCGTAACCGTATTTTTATTGAACGGACTTCAGGAGTTGCTGCTGTAACGGCAGAAGAAGCTTTGGATTACAGTTGGTCAGGTCCTATTTTGCGGGCTACCGGCGTGGATTATGATATCCGCGTACAGAATCCTTATTGCTCCTATGACGAATTTGATTTCGATGTGCCTGTTGGCACTACAGGCGATGTCTATGATCGATTTATGGTACGGAATGCCGAAATGTGGCAATCTCTTCGGATTATAGAGCAGGCATTGGACAAAATAGAGAAAGAGCCTAAAGGGGTATTCCACGCCGAAGTGCCTGATTTCTATTTGCCTCCAAAAGAGCAAGTGTATACCAATATGGAGGCTCTAATTTACCATTTTAAAATCATCATGGGTGAGGTAGACACGCCAAAAGCCGAAGTCTATCATGCGGTCGAAGGTGCAAATGGTGAACTTGGATTTTATTTGATTCATGACGGTGGACGGTCACCTTATCGTCTGCATTTCAGGAGACCTTCTTTTGTCAATTATCAGATGTTCGCACCAATGAGTGCAGGAATGCTGATTTCAGATGCCATTATAAATATGAGTAGTCTTAACGTTATAGCTGGAGAATTAGATGCTTAGTGTAAAACAACATAATGAAAATGTAACGTTTTCTCCAGAATTGTTAGCCAAGTTTGGAGAAGTGGTAAGCCGTTACCCCGAAGGAAAGCAGAAATCGGGCTTATTGCCCATTTTACATTTGGTTCAGGCGGAATACGGCTGGGTCAGCGCAGATGCGATGGATAAGGTTGCTGTTTACCTAAATATATTACCGATTGAGGTGTATGAGGTGGCAACCTTCTATACCATGTTCCTGTTGCAACCCAAAGGAAAATACGTACTGGAGATTTGTCGTACCGGGCCTTGTTGTTTGGTCGGTGCAGAACGTATTATGGGGCATTTAGAGCAAAAGCTCGGTGTAAAGGAGGGGCAGGTCACAAGTGATGGGCTTTTCTCTTGGCGTGGTGTAGAATGTTTGGCTGCCTGTGGTTTTGGACCAGTCTTACAGATCGGCCCTGAATATACATTCTATGAGAATCTGACAGAAGATAAGGTCGACGAATTGATTGATAATTTAAAAGCTAAAACAGAATAATATGGCACGTAAACTTTTGTTGACTCATATCGATGTTCCAGGCATCAATACCTTTGAGGTCTATCGACAAAAAGGTGGTTATGTTGCTGTTGAAAAAGTAGTAAAGACAATGTCTCCTGAGGATGTTGTCGAAGAGGTTAAGAAGTCTGGATTACGTGGCCGTGGGGGAGCTGGTTTTCCTACTGGGATGAAATGGTCCTTTTTGGCCAAACCTGAGGGGGTGCCACGCTATTTGGTTTGTAATGCCGACGAGTCTGAACCAGGGACATTCAAAGACCGTTATTTGATGACGCATATTCCCCATGCACTCATTGAGGGAATGATTGTATCGAGCTTCGCTTTGGGGGCTCACACGTCGTATATCTATGTGCGTGGCGAGATGATGCCACAGATCAGAATTCTGGAGCGCGCTATTGCTGAAGCCAAGGAAAAAGGTTTTTTGGGTAAAAATATTTTAGGTTCGGGCTATGATCTGGAGATCTATGTTCAACCGGGAGGTGGAGCATATATCTGTGGTGAGGAAACTGCTTTATTAGAGTCCTTAGAAGGTAAACGAGGTAACCCACGTATTAAACCACCTTTTCCCGCGATAGCGGGTTTATATAACTGCCCGACAGTGGTAAATAATGTGGAGTCTATTGCAACGACAGTTCCCATTATTAATTTGGGTGGTGAAGAGTATGCTAAGATCGGTGTAGAGCGTAGTACCGGAACAAAATTAATTTCCGCTAGCGGAAATATTGTAAAACCAGGTGTCTATGAGATAGAACTAGGTCTGCCCGTTGAAGAATTTATTTACTCGGACGAATATTGTGGTGGTATTGCCAATGGGAAACGAATGAAGGCTGTCGTAGCCGGAGGCTCTTCGGTGCCTATTTTACCGGCTAATCTGATCTTGAAAACTGCCGCTGGAAATAGCCGATTGATGACTTATGAATCACTGGCTGATGGTGGCTTCCAAACTGGTACAATGCTCGGATCAGGTGGTTTCATCGTATTTGACGAGGATCAGTGTGTGGTGCGTAATACCTGGAATTTTGCGCGATTCTATCATCATGAAAGCTGTGGTCAATGTTCGCCTTGTCGTGAAGGAACAGGCTGGATGGAGAAGGTACTGCATAAGATCGAGAGCGGTCACGGCTCGATGTCAGACATTGATTTATTGTGGGACGTGCAACGAAAAATAGAAGGGAATACAATTTGCCCATTGGGTGATGCTGCGGCATGGCCTGTGGCGGCAGCAATAAGACACTTTAGGGATGAATTTGAATGGCATATCCTGCATCCGGAAGAGTCACAAACACGGAATTATGGACTGGCACATTATGCTGATCCTTTACAACCAATAGTATCATAATAGAAGCTGTAACGATAAATTAATTATATCATGGCAGAAGCGGAAGATGTAAAGTTTAAGGTCACCATCGATGGTATACCTGTAGAGGTTGCTCCTGGGACAAGTATATTAAATGCAGCGAGACAGATCGGCGGCGATATAGTCCCTCCGGCAATGTGTTACTACTCCAAACTGGAGGGAAGTGGCGGTAAATGTCGTACCTGTTTGGTAAAAGTCTCCAAGGGATCTGAAAAGGACCCAAGACCGATGCCGAAATTGGTGGCATCTTGTCGTACAACGGTGATGGACGGTATGGAAGTACAAAATATTACTTCGCCAGAGGTGGTGGAAGCAAGAAAAGGTGTTGTTGAAATCTTATTGATTAACCATCCCCTAGATTGCCCAATCTGCGATCAGGCTGGTGAATGTAAATTGCAGGATCTTGGATATGAACACGGCAGTGCTAATACACGCTACGAATTCGATCGACGTACCTTCGAACGCATTGATTTGGGCGATAAGATCCAGTTGCATATGAACCGTTGTATCTTATGTTACCGTTGTGTTTATGTCGCCAATCAGTTGACCGACCAGCGTGTACACGGTATCCTAGGACGAGGAGATCACGCGGAGATATCAACTTATATTGAAAATGTAATTGATAACGATTTCTCCGGAAATGTTATTGATGTATGTCCTGTGGGAGCTTTGACAGATAAAACCTTCCGTTTCAAGAACAGGGTATGGTTTACGAAGCCGGTCGATGCACATCGCGATTGTCCGACATGTTCGGGTAAGGTAACCTTATGGTATAAGGGAGAAGAGGTCATTCGGGTAACAGCTCGAAAGGATGAGTTTGGTGAAGTGGAAGAGTTTATCTGTAATACCTGTCGCTTTGATCAGAAAAAAACAAGCGATTGGGTGTTGGAGGAACCAACAGAAATAGATCCACATTCCGTTATCTCGGCTAATCACTACGAGTTATTTAATCCACCTAAAGTCGTTAAAGAAAATCCTGTACTGCAGGAAAAAAATCGCGAACAGTTAGCTAGAACAGAAAAATTGAAATAATCACGAATATGGAGTGGTCTTTTGTCATAGAAAAATTAATACTGGTGTTTATTATCTTCGTAGTTACTTTGGTAATTGCGATGTATTCTACGCTAGCAGAACGTAAAATTGCCGGATTTATGCAGGATCGTTATGGTCCGGATCGGGCAGGTATTTTCGGGATCTTACAACCCTTATGCGACGGGGGGAAGTTCTTCTTTAAGGAGGAAATTATTCCTGCAGGTGCGCATAAAGTACTTTTTATAGTAGGTCCTACTATAGCCATTATAACAGCCTGTATCAGTTCCGCCGTGATCCCTTGGGGACAGGAGTTACAGATTGGAGATCGGATAATTTCTTTGCAGGTTGCGCAAGGCATCAATGTTGGTGTATTGTATATGTTTGGTGTCATAGCATTGGGCGTATATGGTATTATGTTGGGCGGCTGGGCGTCGAATAATAAGTTTTCTTTGATGGGCGCAATTCGTGCGGCATCACAGAGCATCAGCTATGAGATTGCCATGGGGCTATCATTGATCGCTTTACTGATGGTCACGCGTACATTGACGCTAGAGGAAATTGTCGCACAGCAGTCTGGCTTTGTCAACTGGAATATCTGGGCACAGCCGTTAGGTTTTATTATTTTTATGGTGTGTGCCTTTGCTGAGTGTAACCGAGTACCTTTTGATTTACCGGAATGTGAAACGGAGCTTGTTGGTGGTTATCATACGGAGTATTCTTCGATGAAATTGGGGCTCTATATGTTCTCCGAATATATCAATATGTTTGTTTCTTCGGCGCTTATGGCTTCACTCTATTTTGGGGGATACAATTTCCCTTTTATGAATGATTTGGGATTGTCGGCCAATATGATCACGATCATTGGGGTGTTTGTATTCTTCATTAAAATATTGCTGTTTATCTTTTTCTTTATGTGGGTGCGTTGGACTTTACCACGTTTCCGCTACGATCAACTGATGAATCTAGGCTGGAAGATGTTGATTCCATTGGCGATTGCCAATATTGTACTTACAGGTGTATTTACATTGATTAAAGATACTTATTTCTCATAAGAAAGGACTTTTTATGCAACTAACCAATCGTAAAAAAGTAATTGAACAAAAACCGATGACATTCGCCGAAAGAATCTACTTTCCGGCTATTATAAAAGGTTTGCGAATTACATTAAGGCATTTTTTTAAGAAAATACCAACCATTAAATATCCTGAGGAAATAAGACCTTATTCGAAAAATTTTAGAGGACAGCACTCGCTCAAACGTGATGAAGAAGGGCGCGAGCGTTGTACTGCTTGTGGATTATGTGCCTTGTCCTGTCCTGCGGAGGCGATTACCATGACTGCTGCAGAGCGAAAAAAAGGTGAAGAACATCTTTATCGTGAAGAAAAATACGCGTCGGTATATGAAATCAATATGTTGCGCTGTATTTTCTGTGGCCTATGTGAAGAGGCTTGCCCGAAAGAAGCGATCTATTTGGACGGTCCCCATGTGACTGCAGATTATCTCCGTAAGGATTTTATCTATGGAAAAGACAAATTGGTTGAACCGACTTTCGATATTACCAAATTAAAGAGCTAAACCAGGAAATTATGACAGTATTTTATTTTGTAGCCTTCTTGTCTATTTTCTTTGCGCTGATGACCATTTTTACCAAAAATCCTGTGCACAGTGTATTGTATTTGGTGATTACGTTTTTCACATTTACAATACATTATATTCTTTTGAATGCGCAGTTTTTGGCTGTGGTGAATTTCATTGTGTATATGGGTGCCATTATGGTTTTGTTTTTATTCGTGCTGATGTTGCTCAACCTGAATAAGGATACCGAACCCATGAAATCCAATTTAGTCAAATTTATGGGCGTTATTGCAGGCTGTTGCTTACTGGTGACTTTTTTCGGCGTGTATCGTGTATTCGATATTTCGAATCCACTGACCGTCGTAAATCCAGAGATCGGATTGGTCAAGAATCTGGGGAAAGTGTTGTTTAACGAATTTTTGCTCCCTTTTGAGTTATCGTCGCTATTGTTATTGACGGCAATGATCGGAGCGATATTATTAGCTAAGAAAGAACCTAAACAAATCTAATGGAAACAGTTGTTCAACAGTTGCAAGGGGTGCCAATAAATCATTACTTGATTTTTTGCTCGATTATTTTTGCTATTGGTGTTATTGGTGTTCTTATTCGCCGTAACGTCATCATTATTATGATGTCTATTGAATTGATGCTTAATGCAGTGAATCTTCTTTTAGCAGCATTTTCTGTGCAGCATGGCGATTCATCCGGGCAGGTTTTTGTCTTCTTTATCATGGCATTGGCAGCTGCAGAAGTTGCCGTCGGCCTTGCAATTATTATTATGGTATATCGGAATACGAAATCTGTGGATATCGATTCCTTAAATAAACTGCGTTGGTAGAACTTAAGAAATAAATACGATGAGTGAATTAGTCTGGTTGATTCCCCTTTTGCCCTTAATCGGGTTTATAATAAATGGATTGGGTAGGAATACTTTCTCCAAAGGTATGATAGGTGCTGTTGGTAGTGCTGTAGTGCTTATTTCTTTTGTGTGTAGCTGTATTCTTTTCTCCGAAGTATATCAAGCGAGACAGGCTGGACAAGCGGGCATCATTGAGCAGCATGTATTTGATTGGATTGCCGTAGGTAACCTTAAGATAGGATTATCTTTTTTGGTAGACCCGCTTAGTGCGATTATGCTTCTGATTGTTACAGGAATCGGTTTTCTTATCCATGTATACTCCATTGGTTATATGCATCATGATATTGGATTTGGTAAGTTCTTCTCCTACTTGAATCTCTTTATCTTTTTTATGTTGTTATTGGTGTTGGGATCCAATTACTTGGTCATGTTCATAGGCTGGGAAGGTGTAGGATTATGCTCGTATCTATTGATCGGCTTTTGGTATAAAAATACTTCCTATACAAATGCAGCAAAAAAAGCATTTGTGATGAATAGAATAGGTGATTTAGGTTTTTTACTTGCCGTATTTTTAATACTAGGTACTTTCGGCTCGTTAGAATTTTCGACGGTATTTCCAGCGGCCAAGAACTTCGCTGTTGGTGATATTACTGTGGTCAGCATTACCATTTTGTTGTTTATTGCTGCAACCGGTAAATCTGCACAAATCCCCTTGTTTACTTGGTTGCCCGATGCCATGGCTGGACCAACACCGGTATCTGCGCTGATCCATGCGGCTACCATGGTTACGGCGGGTATTTATATGATTGCCCGTTCCAATATATTATTTATCCTTTCACCGTTCACCTTACAACTTATTACTGTCATCGCTATTTGTACAGCCCTGCTGGCTGCTGCGATTGCATTAACGCAAAATGATATTAAGAAAGTATTAGCTTATTCCACCGTTTCGCAATTGGGCTATATGTTTCTTGGCCTTGGTGTAGGTGCATTTACAGGAGCATTTTTCCACGTATTGACACATGCCTTTTTTAAAGCATTGCTTTTCCTTGGGGCGGGATCTGTCATACATGGTATGAGTGAGGAACAAGATATGCGTAAAATGGGAGGACTGAAGAGCGCTATGCCAATTACTTATTTAACGATGTTGATGGGAACAATCGCGATTTCAGGGATTCCACCATTCTCTGGTTTCTTCTCCAAAGACGAAATATTGGCTGGAGCTTTCACGTCAAGTCCAGTCCTTTGGGGTCTAGGGTTTATTGGCGCATTAATGACAGCATTCTATATGTTTAGGATGTTATTTATGACATTTTTTGGAACTTTCCGTGGTACGGAAGAGCAAAGGCATCATCTGCATGAATCTCCAAAGAGTATGACCACACCACTCATTGTGCTGGCTGTACTTTCGGTGATAGGGGGTGTGATCAATTTACCAGCGGTTTTGGGGGGTAATCATTGGCTTGAGGATTTTCTGGCACCGGTGTTTTCAGAGGGAAAGGCTATAATGCCAGCAACACATCATTTGGAACATAGTACTGAATACCAATTAATGGCCGTTTCGGTAGTTGGTGTATTGATTATGGCTGCTTTAGCCTCTAATAAATATGTTAAACGACAAAAGTCACCTGAAGAGGGAGAAGGTACGAGAAGTTTCTTGGCTAATCTCTCCTACAATAAGTTTTACGTGGATGAACTTTATGATAGCATCATCGTACGCCCAATCAATTGGCTTTCGGCTTTCATGGGTAACGTAGTTGATCAACGTGGTATTGATGGCCTTGTCAATGGAGCCGGTAAAGTAACTTTTGACACAGGTAAGGTATTGCGTTTGCTCCAGAATGGTAATGTTGGTTTTTATTTATTGATGATGGTAATTGGGGTGATTGCCATTTTCATCTATGGATTGTTGAGTCTTTAATTTTGGTGTAATCGATGGATAACTTGTTTTTACTTATTTTATTGCCGTTAATAAGCGCGTTGATGCTAGCTTTTTTAAAGACAAATGCTGCAAAGTCTATAGCCTTGATTTTATCATTAATATCTTTGGCGTTGACTATTCCCTTCCTTTATGCTTTTGACGCGAATGGAGGGATGCAATTTGAACAAAATTGGCTATGGATTTCTTCGTTGCATATCCATTTCCATATTGGTGTTGATGGTATCAGTCTGCCGCTGGTTTTGTTGACCAATGGGCTCATGCCTTTGATTATTGCAACAACTTTTAGGAAGGATTATAAAGGAAACTTCTATGCACTAATGGCTTTCATGCAAGCAGGATTGTTGCTGGTATTTATGGCCTTGGATGCATTTAGCTTTTATGTGGGTTGGGAAATCGCCTTGATCCCGATCTACTTTATCTGTGCACTTTGGGGCGAAGGAGATCGTATTCGTGTCAACTTGAAATTCTTCATCTATACTTTTTTGGGTAGTCTTTTGATGCTGATCGCGATTCTTTATCTCTATCAACAAGTACCTAACCGTGATTTTGAGTGGACCTCGTTTATCGCATTAGATTTGGGGGGAAATACACAGCGGTGGTTATTTTGGGCATTCTTTGTCGCTTTCGCTATTAAAATTCCTATTTTCCCTTTTCATACTTGGCAACCTAACACATATACCAATGCACCTGCAGCAGGCACAATGTTACTGGCTGGTATCATGCTCAAAATGGGTGTTTACGGTTTAATGCGTTGGCTACTGCCTATTGCGCCGGCTGGTGTTGCACTGTATGGTCATTTCGTGATGATATTATGTGTGATTGGGATTGTGTATGCTTCTATCATCGCTATTAAACAAGATGACGTGAAGCGATTGATTGCCTATTCATCCATAGCCCACGTGGGTCTAATTAGTGCTGGTGTCTTTACGTGGAATACGAACGGACTGAGTGGAGCAACCATTCAAATGTTAAATCATGGTATTTCGGTGATCGGACTTTTTTATGTGTTAGATATAATACAGCAGCGTACACGCACACGTAGTCTTTCGGAATTGGGCGGAATTGCGAGCAGAGCACCCCGGTTGGCCATTTTATTTATGATTATTTGTATGGGAGCAGTAGGACTGCCGCTAACAAATGGATTCGTTGGTGAATTTTTGCTACTGAAAGGCGTTTTTCAGTATGGATTCTGGTTTGCTGTTTTTGCGGGTTTAACCTTAATTCTTGGGGCAGTCTATATCCTTAGACTTTATCAAAAGACCATGTTAGGGGAAGCCACCGAAAGAACGAAGCAATTTGAAGATGTGAAAAGTACCGAACTTGTCGTGTTAACGATAGTCTCCGCCTTAATTCTTTACATTGGTATATTCCCTAATTTCCTATTGAACCTTTCTGCAAGTTCGGTGGAAGTTTTAAGTACATTTTTAGGCAGATAATAGATTTATTTAATTGTATGGGTGCAATAATTACACTTTCGATATTAGCATTGGTGGTCCTTTATCTTGGCTTATTCAAGGTAAAATCTATGCTACTGCCTGTTTCTATTCTTGGATTTCTTGTCGCTATCGGTTTCCTATGGTATGACTGGAATTCGACCAGCGGTCCTCTTTATAGCGGGATGGTTCATTTTGATCATTATGCTATTGTTTTTTCAATCTTATGTATTGCCGTTACCTTATGTATCTTCGTTGTTTCAAAAGGATATTTTGACCAAGAAGGACAAGTCGCGGAGTATTATTCACTATTAATATTTTCCCTCACAGGAGCTGTTCTTGTAAATAGTTATCATAATTTTTCGATGCTCTTTTTAGGCATTGAAATTATGTCAGTAGCTCTTTATATTTTGGTCGGAATACGTAAAAGAGATAAAGCATCAAATGAAGCTGCGCTAAAGTATTTTATCATGGGTGCTTTTTCTACCGGTTTTCTTTTGTTTGGAATTGCCCTCCTATACGGAGCAACAGGATCATTTGATCTAAGTGAAGTGAAAGAATATGTTGTTAATAATCCTCAGGCGATTTCACCTTTATTTTATGGCGGGATATTATTTCTAATCGTAGGGCTGACTTTCAAAGTTGGAGCTGTTCCATTTCATTTCTGGACACCCGATGTTTACGAAGGGGCTCCGATTTTGATTACAAGTTATATGAGTACGGTGGTTAAGGTAGCATCTTTTGCTGGATTGTTGCGTTTATTCAGTTATAGCCTATTGCCTTTACAAGATTTTTGGACACCCGTATTTTTAGTGATTGCCATTCTCACTTTATTTGTTGGAAATATTTCAGCGTTAATGCAGTCTTCTTTCAAACGAATGCTTGCCTATTCGAGTGTTTCTCATGCAGGTTATATGTTGTTTGCAATTATAGCCGTGGGTGCCACGTCAGCCAATAGCATCTTTGCGTATGGTCTTGCTTATTCGCTGGCAACGATTGTTGCTTTTACGGGATTAATCCTTGTCAAAAAGACAACCGGTTCCGAGCATTTTGAAGCGTTCAATGGATTGGGTAAACGTAATCCCATGCTCGCCTTTGCAATTACAGTTGCTATGCTATCTCTTGCCGGCATACCGTTGACTGCCGGATTTATTGGTAAATTTATGATGTTTTCTTCTGTTATGGAGAACTATCATATTGTATTGCTCGTGCTAGCCGTCGTTAACGCTGCAATTGGCGTATATTACTACTTAAAGGTTGTTGTTGCGATGTACTTTAGGGATAGTGAGGAATCTTGTGTCAATGTGCAGTGGAATTATTCACTTGTACTGTTCCTTGCAGTCGTGCTTACAATTATAATTGGAGTATATCCAGATTGTCTTTTAAAATTAATATAAATTTTTTGTTAAACATATATGTTTTAAATGCGCATAGCGACTTTTAGTAATCAACATAGCGATTACGTGGATTAAAAGTGAAGATTTCTGTTAGAATACTTGTTGTTTATTAAGCATAGCGATTCGCTGTGCTTTTTTTACTTTTATTGGTATAACTCTTGCATACAAATTGTATATTGTAAAAAAGAAATCCTATCAATTTGCAGATGGTGTTTAAAGTGTGTGTTAAATCTTTTTCTATTCATTTTTTCGGTGTATTATTATTCCTCTTTATAGGAGGGCGGGTAATTGCGCAGGAATTTATTCGTGGAAAGGTAGTGGATGCGCAGACAGGAAAAGGTATTGCAAGGGTCTCGATTAACTGGCTTGGGGAAGATCGTGGAGGTAGTAGTGATACTGTTGGGAATTTCAAAATTCAGGATATTAAGAAGTATCGCCAGTTAATCTTTGGAGCAGTGGGTTATGAACGCAGGACAATTGATGTTCGCCGATTGCAAGATTCTATATTGACTGTGCGTTTAATTGCCTCTAATAATACATTACAGGAAGTCGTCGTCAATAGAAAAAATAAGAAACCAAAAGATCCTGCCGTTGCGCTGATTGAGAAGGTGATAGCAAACCGTCCCCAGAACCATTATACCCGTATTCCTGAAATTCGTTTCGACGAATATGAGAAAACACAGTTTGGTTTTGTCAATCCAGAAGATAAAGCCAAGAAATTTCCAAAACCATTTCGGTTTCTTTTTGAGAATGTTGACTCTACTGCTTTCCGGGGGCTCACAATCGCGCCATTCTATCTGGAAGAAAACTATGCAAACGTCTATTCATCCCATAATCCAGACCGAAGTAAGAAAATTATCATTAGCCACAATCAAACAGAATTAAATCCTCGCTTTTTTAACAACGATAATTGGCAGACGCGTTTTCAGACAATACTCCGTGATGTTGATCTCTATGATAATACGATTCAGATCACAAACAAAGGTGTGTTGAGCCCAATTGCTACGGGTGCAACAGCATTTTATAACTATCAGATCAAAGATACAATTCAAATCGATGGTCAGGATTATATAGCGCTCCATTTTGAAGGCAAATCTGCGATTGATTTGCTTTTCTACGGTGATCTTCTAATATCGGATGATACGAGATATGCGGTCCATCGCGCGACATTGAATATAGGACGTGCCGCAAATATCAATTGGATAAATGATGTACAGATAGAGCTGAACTATCGTGAATTTAAAAATGGTAGTATGCTCCCTGTTCATGCAGATCTGAAAATGTTATTTGGCGGTAGTAAGTCAGATGTATTATATGGACGCAGGGAAACCCAATACCTAGGACATCGTACGGATTCCATTTCGAGTGAGAATTTTGCCGGAGTACCTGTTGAAAAAAGATATCTTCTGCAATCTGCGGTACAAGTGCCCATAGTACGGATTAGACCGAGTCCCTTAAGCCATGCTGAATTAGGGGCCTATCAAAAAGTTGATTCGGTACAAAATATGCGATCTTTTAATCAGTTGGTTGCATTAGGTTATTTACTGGCAAAGGGCTATTATAATGCTGGGAAAGTTGAATTTGGACCTCTTGAATATCTTTATAGCCGTAATAATTATGAAGGTAATCGATTCCGCTTAAGTGGTCGAACAACTCGTTTATTTTCCGAAAAAGCTTATATTGAAGGATATACTGCTTACGGAGATAAAGATAAAGAACTTAAATATTACTTGAGTACGGCCTTTACGTTGAATGGTGAACGAATTGTTCAGTTTCCTGCAAATTATTTGCGCTTTACTGTACAGCATGATGTGATGGAACCAGGGCGGGGCTTGGGCTTTTTAAAAGGCGATGGATTCTTCCGCTCTTTTGGGAAAAACAAGCCTAATAAATGGCAATTTAATGACATCTATCGACTAGATCATCTGATCGAATTTGGCAATCATGTTAGCGTTGGAACGGCATTTACGCATACCAGAAGACAGCCCCGTGGTGATTTGTTCTATATCAATAGTCTACCTTTACCTGATACAGTTCGCCGGGTAAATACAAATGATCTGCAGCTGATTTTGCGCTGGGCTCCAAATGAAGAATTTACCTATCATAATCTTGACCGAGGTACTGTGGAAAATAAGTATCCCATCTTTACCCTGCAATATAACAAAGGTTTGAAAGGCTTTTGGGGAGCAGATTATAATTATGATGCATTGCGGTTCAATATTTTCAAACGATTATTCTTATCTCCGGCAGGTCAGGCCGATCTCGAGTTTTCAGGAGGAAGAATTTGGGGTAAGCACCTGCCTTATACCTTGCTTGAACTTCCAGAGGTCACAAAAGATAAGCAGGGACCTTTGGTGAACTTTGATCTGATGGCGACTTCGGAATTTGCTTCCGACCAGTTTTTGAAACTAACTTATTATCACAATTGGAATGGTTTCTTTTTCAATAGAATCCCCTTGTTCAGAAGGTTAAAATGGCGTGAAGTGACAGGGTTTAAGGCTTTTTATGGAAAGCTGAGTGACGCCAACAATCCATTTGTTACTCCCGAAAACATTCAATTTGAGCCAGATAAAGATGGCATTATTCAAACAAAGGCATTCCGTAACAAACCTTATGTGGAAGGACTTCTGGGGGTGGATAATATTTTTAAATTGATTAGATTAGAGTATAAAAAGAGATTAAGCTATAGAGG
Source organism: Sphingobacterium sp. 2149 (assembly GCF_031455655.1). NCBI lineage: Bacteria > Pseudomonadati > Bacteroidota > Sphingobacteriia > Sphingobacteriales > Sphingobacteriaceae > Sphingobacterium > Sphingobacterium sp. 2149. Next base: position 25,189 of record NZ_JAVDTD010000012.1, read on the forward strand.
TGGCGAAGGCGTACCTTCAGATACCTTTACGGCATCTTTACATTTTAATTTTTAGCAATATGGTTCAATATTCAAGTTTAAAATACGCTATTAAAGATAGTATAGGCTACATCTTTATTAATCGCGAACCGCAGCTGAACGCCTTGAATCAGCAAACACTGGATGATTTGCAAGATCTTTTCAAACATTTCAATTCCGACGATCAAGTACGAGGCATAATCCTGACTGGCACTGGTGACAAAGCATTTGCGGCAGGAGCAGATATCAAGGAATTTTTGGATTTGTCTGTTATTCAGGCGCGATGGCTTAGTGAAAGGGGTCATATTATTTTTTCAGATCTTATTGAGGACTCACCGAAGCCAGTTATTGCTGCTATCAATGGATATGCCTTAGGTGGAGGGCTTGAACTCGCTTTGGCCTGTCACATGCGTATAGCTTCTGAGAATGCCAAAATGGGGCTTCCAGAAGTTTCTTTGGGCTTAATTCCAGGTTATGGCGGTACACAACGTTTGCCCAAATTGATCGGAAAAGGGCGGGCCATGCAAATAATTTTAACTGGTGATATGATTGATGCTCAGCAGGCTTATGAAATAGGATTGGTAAACGAGGTGGTCGTACAGGATAAACTAATTGCCCGAGCGGAGGAAATACTTCAAAAAATATTTACGCGCTCTCGCGTAGCAGTAGCAAATGCAATAGCTGCGATTAACGCTGCAGAAGATAAACAACAAAATGGAAGCAAAGTTGAAATGGATGCCTTTGGACATTTATTCGGTACAGAAGATTTCAAAGAAGGTGTTTCTGCATTTTTAGCGAAAAGGACTCCAAATTTTGAGTAGCGGCCTAACGCATTTTTTTATTATCCTTTCAGGTTACAGTTTTATACTGATTCCGTAGTTTATATTAAATGGTATTCATACTATTTTTTTAGTTAAATCGTTTTTAATTGAACCATGTTGGTTTCGTGTTTAGATTAACACCAGTAAAAAAATGACAAATAACGAACTAAGAGCACTTGCTGAATTTTCGCGCAAAAATGAAATTGCAGAGATGGAACAGATTGTCGCAGCAACAAACAGCAGCATTGAGTTTCATGAGTACGAATTGAATAGTTTAGTGAGCCAATTGATTCGATCTCAGCATTATGAAATCCTGGACAGGTTTTTACACAAGGGGCTCATCTCAACTGATCTATACGATTACGATCGTTTGAGCACATCTGTCATCAATACCTTATTTAAGCCTCACATAACATCCGAATCACAACTTGACATCCATTTAAATTGGATCAAGAGTTATTTGGCTCAGGTTGATGATATTGATGAAGAAGTAGACGGTAGTACCTTATTGGAATATGCCGTGCAGGAAAATGTGGCAATTCCTTTCTTAAAACTTATTTATGATGCAGGTGCTGACTTGCAGCGAATGGACAAATATGGACAAACATTGCTTTTTAAAGTGTGTAGTTTACGTATGCAGCCCAACGAACGTATTAGCGAGCTTGTAGATTGGCTGTTAGCGGAGGGCTTAGATCCGAATATTGCCAATGTTGAACAGAAGACAGCGTTACATATGGCTGTTGATACGTTGAAAACTGACGCTGTAGTTAAATTATTAGATGCTGGAGCAGACCCAGGCTTAAAGGATTGGCATGGGGAAAGTGCTTTTCATTATGCTGCGATTAGGCACTTTAATCCCGGTTTATTGCTGACTCTCTTCAATTATGGAAAGCCAGATTTTCATAGCGTCGATAAGCAAGGTGAAAGCTTGCTCAATGCATTCCTTCGCAGGATGCATACCGACAGTGAGACTAACCTAGCCGTTCTAGTCCTGCTTTTGGAACACGGTGCTGATCTGACGGCAGCCTCCGTTTGGTACCAGAAAGAAAAAGCAGGAGTTGATTGGCTGGCAGAAAAATCACTTTTGGTTATACAAGAACTTGTGGACAAAGGATTTTTAGATCTAAATTATACGGATAATGAGGGTAATACGTTATTGCATAAGGTTTGTCAAGAAAATCTCAATTACGATGAAAATAAAGCCCGTGAGCTTTACAAGAAGGTAAAATATTTGGTTGGCGAGGGGATTGACCCTCAATCAGAAAATAGATTGGATAAAAAGGCTGTTGATTACGCTATGGAGGATAATCTCAAGATAAAAACAGTCGAATGGTTATTAAAACAATAAATAAGTATAGAAAAGAGTTATGTCTCAATCATTTATAATTGCTTGTGAAAGTGGGAAGCGTAAGATAGCGGAGATATTACTGGAGAAGCATCAAGTTGATGTATCTTACACCGATGAAATGGGGCGTACAGCATTGCATTATGCGGCGCATCGGGGGTATCTAGATTTGGTGAAAAAGTTAGTTGAGGCAGGTGCTACCTTGGACTACGAAGATCATCGGGGTGAAACCCCTTTGTATTTTGCCCTGTTACAAAAGCAAAAGCAAACGGCAGTCTATTTATTGGAAAATAATGCCAATATTTTAATCAATGATTTTTTGGGGAATAGCTTGCTTCATATCGCAGCGCGCACAGGGCAACAGGAAATGGTGGAAAAACTGATTACACATGGCTTGGATGTAAATGCTTTAAATAACAGCGCTGAATCACCCTTACTATTGGCTGTTCAGGCAAAATATCCTCCTGTAGTACAGTTGCTTGTTGGAAATGGCGCTCGTGTAGACACAACAGACAAAGAGGGCAACACGGCTTTAAATTTGGCAGTGGCTTTGGGTTCTGTTCCTATTGTGAACATGTTGTTGGATAATGGTGCGTCTGTCAATATACTCAATGACATAAGCGAGGGCCCCTTACTGCTTGCAGTAAAAAATGGGAATCGCATTCTTGCCCAAAAATTGTTGGAACAGGGAAGTGATATTTTTGCTGAATCTGCTGAGGGCATTTCTCCAGTATGGTATGTATGTAATAGCAATCAAAAGGAGTTGCTTGCATTATTTTTAGAAAAAGGTCTTTCTGCCGATTACGCACGTCCCGTGGATTCATTTGATGGAAAGGACGGACAATATTTGGAGAAGTTAATTGCTAGGACAGGTGGACGTACTTTTATACTCGGATTTGAACCACATTATGCTGGGGAGACATTGTTACATACGGCCACAAAAATGGGCTACCTATCTTTGGTCAAACAGCTTTTGGATAGTGGCGCAACGATCGATAAACAGGATGCAGCAGGGAATACCGCGCTTCATTATGCTGCAGCTTATGGTAAAAAAGATGTGTTGCGGTATCTCCTGTCCAACGGAGCAGTGACAGATATAGCGAATGTTTTGGAACAGAAAGCAATAGATTATTCCAATATGCAGGGGTATAATGAAATAACTGCATTATTAATTGATTTCGGTGCGCAAACCAATGCTGTGGGGGATGGGCCGATCAGCGCCAGTAAAAAGGTAATACCTGAAATGCCTCCAGGAATGGATATGGCACAAAAAAAGCAGGCGCTATTTGATCTGAAGGATTTATTAGACGCAGGAATTATCAATCAAGAAGAATTTGATTTGGAAAAAGCTAAGATCTTGAAGAGTTAGCATTTTAAACGATCGTTTTAAACTTGTACTGTTACATTATTTTTTTCTCATTCACTTTCAAATAGAACTTTGCTCCGATCGGTTATTCCTGTTCATATGTACTGTTTTAATGATTATGTTGCAACTGGTTAAATTCATTTTACATTACACCGTCGTTCAGGAAATTAGTTTATTGTTTGTTTGCGATAAGGTATAGATCTAGTGACCGGCATATAATCGCAATCAACACGATTAATGGATTTTTAAAAGGATCCCAGTTGTTTAAACAGGCATGGCATTGGACGATAAGCGCATAAACTAAAAAAGCGACTCTTTGGAAGTCGCTTTTGTAGCCCGTAGGGGAATCGAACCCCTGTTTCAAGAATGAAAATCTTGCGTCCTAACCCCTAGACGAACGGGCCATATCGTTTTCGATGATGCAAATATAGAAGCTTTTTCAAAAAGCGCAAAAAAAAAGTGCAGTTGGAATGCTAATTCATTGAAATTGAGAAAAATTATTTTTTTAAAGGCCCTGTTCCACAGCGTAAGCAAGCATATACTCATTGAATTTCTCGTAATACACATCATAATTATGCTTCTTTTGATTGCTGTCTAGTTCAAGTTTTAATATACCTTGCGTTTGATAGTTGAATGGCTGTATGGTCATGTTGTTCAGGAAAGAGACACCCGCATTCCCTTGAAGTTTGTAAATAGCCTCTTTGGCACACCAGCATGCATAAAGCTGCTCATATTGGTTCTCACCACGGGTGATGAAAGCGAGCTCTTCAGGCTTTAGAAACTTGTGTTGGATGCGCTCTACTTTTGTGTTGATGATTTCCATGTCGATCCCAACCTCTCCCTTTGTACTGATCATTGCAGCCGCATACTCAAATGAGTGCGAAAGGGATATTTTCTGAGGAAAATTAGCGAGATAAGGCTTGCCATTCGGATCGGAAGGACACTCAATATAGCGGGATGTATTTAATAGCGTTCGCAATAACACACGTGTTGCAAGCCAGTGGAGCCTTCTTTTTCCGATATGGAAGGAACCCAATATTGCTTTTTCACGTTCATCCAACTGAAGCTTCGACATCAAATCATCGTCAGATTCTTCAATTCGCCAAATTGCAAATTTGGTTTGGCTATCAATTTCACGTAGATATACTAGACTCATGTCCAAATTTAAAAACAAATCGCAGATTTTTGTTTTGAAAAATGAAGTAAAATTAGTTGGAGAACTGTATTTTTGAATTTGTATAGCACGGCCTGATGCCTTTGCTATTTTGATACACATGATTTTATCTGATAAAAGAATTCTCGAAGAGATTGAAAATGGCAGTATTGTCATTCAACCATTTGATCGTAAGTGTTTGGGCACAAATTCGTACGATGTACATTTGGGAAAATATTTGGCAACGTATGCAGACCGTGTACTGGATGCAAAAAAGCACAATGAAATCCAACATTTTGAAATTCCTGAAGAGGGATTCGTTTTGGAACCTAATACGCTCTATTTAGGTGTTACACAAGAATATACTGAGACGCATAAGCATGTTCCTTTTTTAGAGGGCAAATCAAGTACTGGCCGCTTAGGGATTGATATCCATGCAACCGCAGGAAAGGGCGACGTCGGCTTCTGCAATACCTGGACATTGGAAATTTCGGTAGCTCAGCCGGTCCGCGTTTATGCGGGGATGCCTATAGGGCAGCTAATCTATTTTGCGGTAGAAGGGGAGATCGAAACATTTTATAATACCAAAGGAAATGCAAAATATAACGGTAAGACAATCCGTCCGGTCGAATCCATGATGTGGAAGAATAATTTCTAATGAGAACGATTGGGTGGATTATATTAGCGACGCTATTGATCATTCTTATCAGCGGCGTACTTTATTATTTTATTCATCCTATCTTTGGTGGAAGTTTCAAGGGAGCTCGACTTGAGCGTATGAAACAGTCTCCAAATTTTAAAAATGGTACTTTTCGTAATCTCGAAGTAACACCATCGTTGAAAAGCGATGTCAATGTGGTCGCGTTGTTTTGGGATTTTCTTTTCAACAAAAACCCCCACTTGAAACCTATCGATGTGTTGCCTGTTGTTGCCTGTGATTTAGAAAATCTCCCCACAGACGATGTTCTGATCTGGTTCGGCCACTCCTCATATCTGCTAAAATTAGATGGAAAAATAATATTGGTGGATCCTGTTTTCAGCGAAAATGCTTCCCCAATGCCAGGTAGCAATAATGCATTTAAGATGTCAGTTGACTATGCGATGATGCTTTTTCCTAAAATCGACTATTTGTTTATCACTCACGATCATTATGATCACTTGGACTATGACACTGTTGCGAAATTGAGGAATAAAATTGGTCAGGTTATTTGTGGTCTTGGTGTTGGAGCACATATTGAATCTTGGGGATATAAGGCTGATCAGATCATAGAGGGCGATTGGTACGACCACATACAACTAAGACCTAGTTTTCAGGTCACCTTTACCCCAGCAAGGCACTTCTCGGGGCGAAGAATTACACGAAATACTACCTTGTGGACATCCTTTGTGTTAAAAACCTCCAAGTATACTATTTTCTTGGGGGGCGATAGTGGCTATGGTAAGCATTTCAAAAAAATAGGTGATCAATTCGGGCCATTTGATTTAGCAATCTTGGAAAGTGGGCAGTATAATGATGCCTGGCATTACATCCATTCTTTACCAGATGAATGGGCTGCTGAAACGAAGGATTTGAAGGCCCAAGCTATTTTACCCGTACATTCTTCGAAATTCGCTTTGGCTATGCACGATTGGAAAGAACCGATGGAGAAATTTCACGAAATAGCTGATAAAGAAAATATCAATCTGCTTACGCCTAAAATAGGGGAATTGGTGTATTTTAATAGATTGGATAAAGTATATCCACCTTGGTGGCGTGAAGTCCAATAAAGATCTATTTGTTTTTTTCCTCAATCCATAATGACATATATTTTGTGCTCTGCATCGTGTGGTGTAATAAGATCTGACTAATAAAATTTTGTTGGCGATGTTTGTCAATTTGCACCTTTAATAAGGATAGATTTGTCATAAAGTCAGCCTGGTACTTTCGTTTTTCATACCGTTCGTTGATGATTCGGATGCCATTTTCTTGAGCTGTATACCAAATCTTTTTGTTTTCATATAGCTCAACAGTTTTGACACAAAATGTTTTGGGATCATCTTCGATAAAACCATTCCAGTCCAAATAGCCCTTCATGGCTTCTGCTCCAATAGTCGTCGTGACAGATGGAGTTCCGGTCTGCATGGCGTCAATAAATTTCCCTTTTACACCAGCGCCAAATTGAATTGGTGCGACTAGTACCCGGTAGTTTTCCATAGTAACACGAGCAGATTCTGCCCGCCCCTTAATCAAGAAACGCTCTTTTGGATTATTTAACTGTAGTACTTTCTGCGTTGCATACGCCCCATAAATGTGCAATTCCGCTTTAGGCAGCATGTTCCTTAACTGTGGCCATATTTGTGTTTTTAGATATTGCACGGTATGCCAGTTGGGTTCATGAATGAAATTCCCAATAAATAATAAATTCTTGCGCTCTTTGAAAGCCTTCCACTGTACCACCTCAGAAGGAGTGATCTCCTTTTCAAGGAACGGAAGATAATAAAGGATATCCGGTGAAATTCGAAATTCTTCGATAAGAATCTTCATTTCAGATTCGGAGATAATCAATGAGAGATCACTCCGCAATATGGCGGCAAGTTCTCGTTTGGCGGTATCGGTAAATAATGCTTGAAAGGAAAAATCATCTTTATTTTTAACAGATGTCTGTCTTGCTTGGCGCAAGAAATGCAAATCTTCTGTATCAAGTACACGAAGTGCGTTGGGACATTGCTGTGCAACACGCCAGCCATATTGCTCTTCCACCATAAAACGATCAAATACAACAATGTCAGGCTGAAGCTGCTTAATAAAATCATCAAAGCTGCTGCTATTAAGCACAATTGCCTGTTCATGTATCCCCAGAGATTGCAAAAAGGCACTGTAGGGCGATTTGGCCGCGGCCGAAGCAAATGTAATCTGGTAGGAGCTCGCAAGGAATGTTTCAATCAATTGCATCATGCGAAAGCCCGCCGCAGAAGATGTTGGCTCTGGCCACACAAGTCCGATGAACAAAACCTTTTTCTCTTTCATGCCGGAAAATTACTGATTAATGTGAAAAGAATTGACGAAAAATTAACAATTAGTCATTTTCAAACGATTAGCTTTATTCAGTGTTTATAAAATATGTAGGCTTATCCACCATTAAACAACTATATGGTCAAAACTATTGCTCAACGGATTCGACATTTTTCACCAAAAACCTATTGGAAGGAACTAATAGCTGTTTTGGTAATCTTATTAGCCTTTGTATTTTTTAGAAATGAGCGAAAAGAGCTTGCTGCAATTATTCCGCAATTGCGTGCGGCCAATTTAACCTGGGTATCCGTTGGGGTGGCAATAACCATCATCTATATTGTGCTCCAGGGATTGATGTATGTACAGAGTTTTAAGGCTATTGGTCTTTCCATTAATCTGCGCATTGCAATTGACCTTTTCTTAAAGCGCAATTTACTCAGTGTGTTTTTGCCCGCAGGTGGAATCAGTTCCCTTGCCTATACGACGACTCAGTTGCGGAAAAGAAATTTAAATACCACTCAAATTCATCAGGCTGGCGCTCTTTATGGTTATGTTGGTTTATTGACTGTCTTTATAATTGGCGTACCTGTAATATTATACACAATCTGGCACAACAAAAATTTTGGGGATGCCTGGATTTCACTGGTGATTTTAGGATTGCTGTTGGGTATTGTATTTTGGATAGTCTGGTCTTTTAGAACGCACAGAGGAATCTACAGTTGGGTAGAAGCAAAGTTTCCTGCTGTTTCTTCCAATATTGACGAAATATTTTCAGGAGAAGTCAAGCTGAAGTATCTCTTGGGGACTATGCTTGCCTCCATGGTGGTGGAATGTTGCGGTATAGCACATGCATTTGTTAGTATGTATGCCCTAGGTTTGGATCATTCCTTTGAAGCTGCGGCTATTGCTTACACTGTGTCGGTTGTATTAATGATCGTTTCTCCTTTTTTGCGCGGGCTTGGGGCTGTCGAACTAACCATGTTATATATTTTTAAAGCGTATGGCTATTCCCAGGCAGAGGGTTTAGGCATCACGATCCTATATCGGGCATTCGAATTTTGGCTACCCCTAATTTTGGGACTTCTGGCTTTTGCATGGCGTGGCAAGCAATTGTTGGCGAGGATTGGACCTGCCTTGCTTATTTTCTTTTTGGGCGTGGTGAACCTCGTCTCCGTATTGACACCACCGTTGGCCGATCGTATGAAACTTGATCGATTTTATTTGCCGCTGGAAGCAATTCACGCATCTAAATTCATGGTATTAGTGTTGGGCCTGGGGTTATTGGTCACTTCGGCCTACTTGATTAAAGGCTTCCGTATTGCATTTTGGATAGCTGTAGTATTCAGCGCACTATCACTGTTTGGGCATGTCTTTAAAGCCCTGGACTATGAAGAAGCTTCGGTGGCTTTATTGACCTTGGTTTTATTGGCAATGAGCTATAAGCAATATCGCATTAAGAGTAATATTCGATGGATGCGTATTGGGTTTATCACATTTTTTGTTGCTCTCATGGGCATATGCCTATTTGATGTGTTGAGCTTTTACTTTATTGATAAGCAACATTTCGGGGTCGACTTTACCTGGAGACAATCCATTTACCATACCGCAAGAAGCTTCTTGTTGTTTGCCGACGATGAATTGATGCCACAAACAAACTTTGGTCAAGAACTCTTGCGGATCACTCAGGTACTTGGACTTTTTTGCTGGTTCCTCTTGATCTATGCGTTAGCCCGCCCCCGTCTTCTAGCAGATGAGGACTCGAACCAATCTGAATTGGAGCGTGCGGAGCAGCTGCTCCTCGAATTTGGACAGTCTCCGATGGATTTTTTTAAACTCGGAAAAGATAAGAGCTTATTTTTTTCGGAAATTTCAGAAGGATTTACGGCTTACCGCTTGGCTAACGAATTTGCAATTGTATTGGATGAACCTGTGTGTGAACAAGGGGATAAGGAAGAATTGATTCGGGAGTTTGATGCTTATTGCTATGCAAATGGATTGAAAGCCATTTATTATCGTGTTGATGAAAATAGCTTGGTCCACTTTTCTTCCCTTCGCAAACAGAAGATTACGATTGGACAGGAAGCAGTATTAGAACTCGAGGCATTCAAGCTGGAGGGTAAGGACCGTAAGTCACTGCGTAACGGACTGAATGCAATTCATAAAAAGGGGTTTACCACGGAAGTGTTGACAGCACCGCAGAACAAGGAAATTATAGATCAATTGAAAGCGATCTCCGATGAGTGGTTGAAAGCATTTGATAAAAAGGAAATGGTTTTTTCACAGGGTATGTTCGATGGAAAAGATCTTGTCTTACAGGATATTATTGTGCTGAAAAATGAAGCAAGTCAAGTGGTCGCTTTTCTCAATATTATTCCTGACTATGCAAAAGATGAGTGTACCTATGACATGATTCGGAAGTCTTCGGTAGCTCCAGGTGGAAGTATGGATGCGTTGATCGTTGAGCTTATTGCTTATGCGAAAGACCGAAAATACGCGTATTTAAATTTGGGCATGGTACCAATGACGGGTTTAGGAGCAACGGATAGTCCCGCAGAGAAAATTATGAAATTTGCCTCAAAGCGATTAGGCAATTTCAAACATTACCATAGCCTGCGCGATTTTAAAGAAAAGTATGCGACATTTTGGGAAAATAAATACCTTATATTTGATAACGATTTTGATCTCATACAACTTCCTGCAGCACTGATAAAAGTAATGAAGCCAAATGAATAGCTTCATATAGAGCTCATACAGATGAAAAAATTAGCCACTTTATTTATAATTGGAAGCATAGCGTTTCATGCTTTTGCTCAACAACGTTTGATTGACATGAAATATTGGAATAATAAAGCTGTATTACCTTTGGTTCTCTATCTGAGTGGAGATGGCGGGTTCAATTCGTTTTCAAATAAACTCTGTGAGCTGATTGCTGGAGCAGGATATACGGTGGCTGCTATTGATTCAAAAAACTATTTCTGGAAGAAGAAAAGTCCAAATGAAATTGCTGCGGATGCGTCAAACACGCTTAAAAACTTGCTTGGAGGACGACATAATACCCGCCTTTTTGTGGTTGGTTATTCATTCGGTGCGGATGCAGTTCCTTTTATTGTTAATCGCTTGGATCCTGCCGTTAAAAAAACCTTAAAAAGTGTAGTGCTTTTGGAACCTTCGGGGTCGACTGATCTTGAGATCCACATTGCAGATATTCTGGGGCGGAGTAATGCAAAACGAAGTCTTGATGTCGTGTCGGAAATCAATCGAATGGATGGAGTGAAAACGAGTGTTATTCTTGGTGACGATGAAGCCGACTTTTCTGTAAAGAAGATAACCCTTAAAAATTTTAGCAAAGTATACCTTTCTGGCGGACATCATTTTAGTGGAAATGCAGAACAGGTAGCGAAGAATACTGTCGCCCTATTTTAATGGAGCCGCCTTCATATACGCTGACTCTCTTCTACGGTGGTTATACGCTAGCAACGGGCATTTATAGTGCTAAGATAGGTAAAAGCTTCGATGCTATTCGTATTTCTTGTCCTACATCAATTTAATTAAATAATGAAGGGCTTAATTTTGATTTAGAATTTAAATAGACAATTATGGAATTAGGAATAGGAATGTTTGGTGACTCTCGGATAGATCCAGTTACGGGTCAGATCCAGGCAGCACAAGACCGAATGAAAGAAATTATTGAAGAAATCAAACTCATGGATCAAGTGGGCTTAGATTTCTTTGGAATAGGAGAACATCATCGCGCAGATTATGCAGTAGCGGCACCAGAGATAGTCTTAGCGGCAGCTTCTACAGTGACTAATAATATTAAATTGGGGAGTGCAGTTTCGGTATTGAGTTCTGCCGACCCGGTCAAATTATTTCAGGATTTCGCTGCAGTTGATTTGTTGTCAGATGGAAGGGCCGAGTTAATGGCCGGAAGAGGATCTTTCATCGAATCCTTTCCCTTATTTGGTTATGATCTCAAAGATTATTCCGAGTTATTTGAAGAGAAGTTAGCGCTTTTGCTTAGATTGAATAAGCAAAATCCAATCACATGGCGTGGAAATTTTAGAGCTCCCCTAATCAATCAAGAAATTTTCCCTCGGCCTAAGAACGGATCACTGCCGATTTGGGTTGCCGTAGGGGGCACAACTTCTTCTGTTATCCGTGCAGGAAAATTGGGTTTACCTGTCATGTTTGCTATCATTGGTGGTATGTATGAAAGTTTCGATCATCTATTTGACATGTATCGCCAAGCGTATGAGGATAATGGTCATGATATGGCTAATTTTCAAGTTGGAGTACACATGCATGCATTTTTTGGCGATAACAGCGCCCAGGTTGCAGATTATTACTATCCGATTTATTCCGCACAGATGGATCGCATAGGGTCAAGTCGAGGCTGGCCTCCATATCAACGCACGCAATATGATTTCGGAAGGTCTTCAAGGGGCCACCTGATTGTTGGAGATGCTAATTATGCCGTAGATAAAATCTTGCAGATTCAGGAGAAATTTAAGCTGACACGTTTCTCTGCCCATATGGATGTAGGTGCCCCCGGACATAAAGAAATGTTGCGATCTATAGAGATTTATGGCGAGAAAATAGCACCAGAAATTAGAAAGGTATTACATAAAGATATTTAGAGATATTATCATTTTTTTAACGTTCAGATATTACATACCTTTGTGGAATAAATCATTTTAGAGAGTAAGATGCTTGGATTAAAGTTATTGACAGATCCGCGGTGGGCAAACATTGCAGAAGGTAATTTAGAGGAGATTTTGACAGATCATGCATGGTGTGAACAAAAAGCTGCTTCAAATGCAATATCCTTAATTACAAACAACTCAGAGTACGAGGATTTGGTACATGAATTGACCGCAATCGCTATCGAAGAAATGGAGCATTTTAAGATGGTCATTGATATCATTAAAGAACGTGGTTATACTTTAGGGCGTGAGCGAAAAGATGATTATGTTGGTCAATTGATGAAATTCTCTAAAAAGGACGGGAGCCGTAACATGGCTTTTATAGACCGTTTATTATTTGCTGCCATGATTGAAGCTCGTAGTTGTGAACGTTTTAGAGTGCTGTCGCAAAATATTCAAGATAAAGAATTGGCAAAGTTTTATTATGATTTAATGGTTTCTGAAGCAAATCATTATACCACATTTTTAAATTTTGCACGTAAATATACTATAGATGTTGATGTAGAAAAGCGTTGGAAAGAGTGGTTGGATTTTGAAGGTAAGCTGATTCAGTCATACGGAAGTAAAGAGGCCATTCATGGCTAATCGGATATCGCCCCTACCTATTTTAAAACACATACATAACAGTTGTCCCGTTCTATTTCTTAGAACGGGATTTTTTGTCACTTAATTATTCTTATCTTTGTACCGTGATTGAAAAAAGTAAAAGAATAGATATCAGGAGTTTGTCTTTGGATCAGATCAAAGACCAACTTACAGCGTTGGGGGAGCAAGGTTTTCGTGCAAAACAGATTTATGAATGGATTTGGGTTAAATCTTGTGTAGATTTTGATCAGATGAGCAATCTAAGTAAATCCCTTCGCGAGAAGCTAAAAGAGCATTTTACAATCAATGCAGTTACAATTAAAGAATCACAGATCAGCTCGGATAAAACCATTAAAAGTAGTTTTTGGCTCTACGATAATAATATCATTGAGGGGGTGTTAATACCGGCTCCCGAGCGTATGACAGCCTGTGTCAGTTCACAAGTAGGTTGTAGTCTGACCTGTAAGTTTTGTGCAACAGGCTATATGGATCGCAAAAGGAACCTCAATGCCGATGAGATCTATGATCAGGTCGTTCTAATCAGCAAGCAAGCCGAGGAGAATTATGGTCAGCCTCTGACAAACATTGTCTATATGGGAATGGGAGAGCCATTGTTGAATTATGCCAATATGATGAAATCGGTAGAACGTATTACTGCTCCAGATGGATTGAATATGGCTGCCAAGCGGATTACAGTGTCCACGGCCGGTATTGCAAAAATGATTAAGAAATTGGGTGATGATCAAGTGCGTTTCAATTTAGCGCTTTCTTTGCATGCCGCAAATGATAAAAAGCGAAATGAGATTATGCCGATTAACGAGCAGAACTCCCTAAAGGCGCTGGCAGAAGCCCTCAAATATTTCTATGCCAAAACAAAGAGCCCGATCACATTTGAATATATTGTCTTTAATAATTTCAATGATGAATTGGACGATGCGAAAGAACTGGCCAAATTCTGTAAACATGTGCCCTGTAAAGTCAATCTAATTGAATATAATCCTATTGCATTAGCAGACTTCCTAAATGCCGAAGCAGATAAAATCGAAATTTTTGCAAATTATCTCAAAAGTCAAGGAATCATCACAAATGTCAGACGCAGCCGTGGAAAGGATATTGATGCCGCTTGTGGGCAATTAGCCATCAAGGATAAGAAAGAAGAGGAATCTGAAGCATAATCTGATGGATTGTTCCTATCTTTAATAGGAGAGTTAACCAGATGAAGTCCGAACTAAATAAGCTTTTTGGCGATTTCGTGTCTATATTTTTTCCGAAAGAATGTGGATGTTGCGGTTGCGTGCTAAAATATCAGGAAAAGTTTATCTGCATTGCATGCGATTTTCATTTGCCTTATACGAACTATCACGAATACTCAGATAATGATACCGCGAGACAGCTCTGGGGAAAAGCACCGTTGGAAGAAGCATGCTCTTTCTTGTTCATGCAAAAGGATAGCCGTGTAGAACGTCTAATCTATCAGATTAAATACAATAACCAACCTTTTCTTGCGGAATACTTTGGCTATCAATATGGCTTAAAATTAATCGAAGTAAAGGCGTACCAAGATATTGATTTTGTTATTCCTGTGCCTTTACATAGTAGTAAATTACGGAAAAGAGGGTATAATCAATCTACCTACTTTGGAAGGGGAATAGCCAGAGCGATGGAAATTCCATTGCGGGAAGATATTTTGGTTAGAAAGAAAGCAACCATCAGTCAAACGGGCAAGGGAAGGCTCGAGCGCTATGAAAACGTAAGTGATATCTTTGATTGTCAAACCACTGTTTTAATGGATAATGTGCACATACTATTGGTGGACGATGTGTTGACAACAGGCGCAACAGTTATTTCAGCAGCGTTAATGCTTTTCGCGTCTTTTGACTGTCGGATTTCTGTCGCCACTTTGGCTAGGGCCTAGTTCATTCGCCAAGCCTAGCTTATTGGGGGCAAACTATCAGAACTAAAATCTACACCTACACCTACCTCTTCAACTGCGATTCGGATAATTTAGGCTGTAAATCGTCCGATCTTCTCATATTTCAAAAATAAGTAAGTCATCGAGATAAATCCAACAACATATCTATGACCTTCGGTTGACATAATTCAGAAGATAAGCAAACCCTGCCATACCTATTCCGATAGTGTCAGCAAATAAATCCCACCAATCGCCACTGCGATAAGTAAAAATGTAAAGCTGAAGTAATTCGGTCAGCCCTGCAAATAAGAATCCGAGTATAGATACAATAAAGAAAGGAACCCAACGTGTCGGTTTGCCGCTGAATTGTTGGATCACCCCATTATATAGCAGCGTGCAGAAAACAAAGAACATACCGCAATGGACTAATTTATCCATACCGGGATAAGAAGGAACTGCGTCGAAATTGTTGCCCGGGAGTGTGCATAAAACGATAACTATGATGGCCCAAATAAAACACCATTTATAGTCTAGCAAGATTTTAATCATGGCAATAAATATCCAAAAATTTCCTGATAGAAATTAAATTATTATTTATTTAAAAATTATTCGACTGTAAATCAGGTTTTTATGTAATTCTTGTTGTTTTGTATGGTACTATGTATTGCATGGTACCATAAAATACATATATCTTTGTATTGTTATGATAGCTGAAAATACACAAATACAAATGAGGAAGGGGATACTTGAATACTGTATCCTATCCATAATTTCTCGAGGAGAAATTTATGCCTCCGATATTATCAGCGAACTGAAGAAAGCTCAATTATTGGTTGTAGAAGGCACCTTATATCCGCTTTTGACCCGTCTAAAAAACAATGGGCTGTTAAGCTATATATGGAAAGAGTCAACTTCAGGTCCGCCTAGAAAATATTATGAAATCACACAAGAAGGATTGGTAGTCCTTTCTAGATTAGATGTTACCTGGAATGAGTTGGTGTTTGCTGTAAACACTTCATTGGTAGGTAGAAACAATGATTCAACTAAACCAGTTAAAGATAATAACGATGAATAAGACAATAATTATCAACATAAATAGTATCGTCTTTCATATCGAAGAGGATGCTTATGAGGTGCTTCGCTCCTACATGATTGATATAAAGAAGCACTTTGGACAATCAGAAGATAGTCGCGAAATTTTAGAAGATATCGAGAACCGTATTGCTGAAATGTTTACCGAGAAGATTCAGGCAGGTAGCAAGGAAGTGCTTAATATGGATGACGTTAATGCAGTGATCGAGCAAATGGGAAGCGTCAGCGATTTTGAATCCGAAGATCAGGATGGTTATTCGTCTTTCCAGCAACAGTCGAATGCAGACGGGTTTAAAGTGGGTAAAAAATTGATGCGCGACCCTGATGACAAGGTTTTTAGTGGAGTATGTAGCGGGCTTGGCCACTTTTTTGGCATTGAGGCTAAATGGGTACGATTACTTTTTGCTTTATTTGTTGTGATCGGTGGATCAGGCGTATTGGTCTATGTCATACTGTGGATTGTAATGCCGTTGGCTATCACGCGTGCAGATAAAATGGAGATGCGTGGTGAGGCCCCAAATATTCATAATTTTAAACGTTCGTTCGACGAAGAAATGAGTGGAGTACGTGACTCATTTTCAAGAGGTATGGATCGGACAGGCGATAGTGTTGCTAAATTATTGCAGATTATTGTAAAAGTCATTGGCGTATTCTTTGTTATAATCGTTGGGTTGACCCTCATTGGTTTGATCATTGGACTTATTTTCTTTGCATTAGCTATTCTAAACGTCATTCCAGACGTTATGGATAACTCTGGACCTTTTTATTTAATGGATCCGAGCGATGTACCTTTTGCGTTGATAGCAGGTTTCTTGGCCATTTTTATCCCGTTTGCTGGATTGTTCTATTTACTTCTCCGTGTTCTTTTCGAGAAAAAGCCAATGAGCAATTATTTGACTACAACATTATTTTTGGTGTGGTTGGCTTCGATAGGTGCTATTATTTACTATTCTACATCCGTAGCGAAAGAATTCAAAGAGTCAAGTACAATTGTTGAAGAGAAGCCGCTGCAAAAGCAAGCTGTTTATTACTTAAATGAAAATGATATTCGGGTGATCCGCTTAAAGAACGGTGTAAAAAGCGGTCTGGGCATAAAAAGCGAAAACCTGTCTACCTATTTAAGACGTAATATTCGCATCCGCATTGAACGTATCGACTCCTTACAAGAACCTTACGTGCGTTATGAATATTCGGCTAAAGGAAACTCCTATAAAGTTGCAACGGATAGAGCAAGTAACATTCATTATACGTTGAGGCAAGATAGTACATCTCTAGTATTTGACAATGCTTTTCAATTAAATGAAGGCGAACTCTATCGGGATCAAGAAGTCAATATAACCTTGTTTCTTCCAGTCGGAACCAAACTGATCATTAACGATAAACTGGAAGATAAATTAAGAGATATTTCGTTTTATGAATGCCGTGACCGGTACAGTGAGGATTTAAGTGACGTAAAGGATGTCGAATTTATGGTCACTTCACTCGGGTTGAAATGTGCCCTGCCACCGAAAAAATCTGATGACAACGACGAAGTAGATGCGGAAGACAGTGAAGTAGCCGCAAATGATACGTCTATCGTCATCCGTCGTGATACCATTATCAAAGTGAAAAAAGATGGTGTCACAGTAGAAACAAAAAAGAAATAACCGATACTTTGTCTTCTGCCTGCGGGCGGAAGACAAGGTATGGTAGCTTTAGCCAATCGAAAGTCAGTACGCAACCGCGTGTGATAAGCCTATTGAATACCATCAACGTAACTGCTTTTGCATCTATTTTATAAACGAATGAAAAGATATTTTTACCTCTTACTCTTAAATTTATTGATTGCTTCCTTTGCCTGTGCGCAAGTTAAAGTCACAGGGAAAGTACAGCTGGAAAACAACGCGCCTTTGGCTTCTGCAACGGTTTACCTCATGAGTGCCAAGATGGATGTTATGTTGAAAACAGGGGTTACAGATGAAAATGGAAAATACCAATTTTCAGATATAAAACCTGGACGTTATTATGTCCACATCAAGATGGTCGGGTATGTAAGCAATAAAAGTAATGTTTTTGATATTGGTAAGTCAGATTACAATGCGCCCATAATTCTGTTGAACACCGATACACGAAAACTGCAGGAAGTTGCTGTTGAAGGTAAGCGGCCGATGGTTGAAAGCAAGCCCGGTAAATTGGTGCTAAATGTGGAAAATTCTCCCTTAGCAGCAGGGAATAATGCCCTAGATATTGTACAACGAGCTCCGGGAGTAAGCTTGGATAACAACAATAATTTACAGTTGATGGGGCAATCTGGTGTCTCCGTTACTATCGATGGACGGCAGACCTATATGTCCGGTGAGCAGTTGGTGAATTTCTTGAAGAGTACAGATGGCAATCAGATTAAGTCAGTCGAAGTGATAACCACTCGCGCAGCTAAGGATGATGCTGAGGGGGCAGTGGGAACTATAAATATCGTTCTAAAAAAGAATCGGATGGAAGGGTTTAACGGCACCTTTAACATGACGGCAGGGAGGGGGGAAAAATTCAGAGGGAATAGCTCCTTGTCGTTAAACTATAAAAAGAACAATACAACCCTATTCGGATCGTATGCCTATTCTGATGAAAAAAGCTACCGCAAGCTTCTGCTCGACCGTATCATACAGAATGAAGGAGTAAAGACTTATTTCAATCAAAGATCACTATTACATGAAAAGGAAAGAAACCATTCTTATCGTTTTGGGATAGAGCAAAAGACATCAGCTAGAAACATAGTCACGGTACAGTTTAATGGATCAAATAATGTCGAATACAATGATAACGATAGTAAGACCAATGTAGGAAAGTCTTTTACAACATTGGATTCCCTTTTGATTTCGACGTCTGCATTCAAAGAATTGTTTGATCGTTACTCTGCTAATTTGAACAACGAGTTTCGAATTGATTCTAATGGCAGAAAACTCACTTTCGATCTGGATTGGAGTAAATTCAATAGCAGTAAACGTGTCAGCTACAATAATCAATATTTTGATGGTCAGATGGACGCCATTACGCCTGAGGAGATTCAACAAAGTAGAATGCCCATCGGAATCGATATTTATGTCGCCAAACTGGATTATGAACAACCGCTATCTAAGGTTTCCAAGCTTGAAATGGGAGCAAAATACTCCAATGTTACATCGGATAACAATTTAACGTTTGAAGACTTTTTGAGCAACTCTTGGATTAGCAATGAAAAGCGTACAAATCATTTTGTGTATAAAGAGCAGATTGCCGCGACATATATAGACTATAACAATACGATTGGAAAATGGGGAATGAAGGTAGGAGCAAGAGGGGAATATACGTTTTCCGACGGAAATTCATTAACATTAAATAAGCAGGTGAAACGGAATTACTTTAAGCTTTTTCCGAATGCAAACCTAACGTATACCCTCCATGCAAACCATATTTTTTCATTGGGTTATGCAAGGAAAATCACCCGCCCCAATTACCGTCAGCTCAATCCTTTTGATTATTTTATTGATAAACTAACCTTTGAGCGTGGTAATCCGTATTTAAATCCGCAATATTCCAATGAATTTACCTTCAATTATACGTTGATGCAGTGTTATAATGTGACATTGGGTATTAACGATGTAAGGGATGCTATTGTAGAAAGCATGGGACAAGATTCGGTACTGAAACAAACTTGGGTTATACGTGAAAATTTAGGTAAGAACTTAACGGCTTATCTGAATCTGAACATTCCGGTTACAGTATCCAATATTTGGAGCATGAATAACAATGTTACTGGTATCTATTTTGACTTTGATGGTATGGTGAGCGGCCATCCACTAAAAAGAAAATCTTTTCTTTTGCAAGCTACATCCATGCACAATCTTAAGCTGGCGAAAAGCCTGTCGGCGAATGTCAATTTAAGATATTTCTCTCCTTTCAAATACAACGTATACGATATGAGAGGCCGTTGGGATATGGAGGTTGGAGCGACAAAAACGTTTAAAGATCAACGTAATTCTTTAAAGTTGGCCGTGAGCGACCTATTTAATACAGGAAATCAGAACCTGAAAACTAATTTCGGAGACTTTGATTCCAGTATTAGACAATACCAAGATCGTCGTGTGGTCCGATTAACCTATTCGTATAAATTTGGAAATTTAAAAAATAATTATCGTAAGAAAGATACAAGTAACGAAGAAAAGGAAAGGGCGCAATAGGACATGAATGTCTTATTATCCAACCCTAAGAGTATCATTTCTTACGGTTTTTTTGTTTGATGTAAATTCAGTACCCCATCGATTTAATCAGTGTTTATCAATTCAGTAGGTAATACACGAGTTTCAAACTCAGCGATTGGATATTTGGTTTCTATCAACTTAATAAGCAATTCTGTCGCGATTTTCCCCATTTCGAAAGCAGGCTGTCTAATAGAAGTTACTTTGGAAGAAAATAAATCTACAACATTTGAGTTTGTAAATCCAGCAATAGCGATATCTTGTTGTGCTGCTAATGGCCTTTTTTTTATTACATGAAGATATCCTGTGGTTAATTTGTCTCCCGAAATGAAAATAGCATCAAAACCAATGCGGATAAGTTCCTCGACAGCTTGCTCAATTTCCGCTGAGTGTAGCCCGCCATGTTGACAATACTTGACCAAATTTGGATCAAAATCGATATGATTCGCCATCAGCGCCTTTTTATAGCCAATTAATCGATCCTTCGTTATAGACAATGATTTGGAGTTTGTCAGATGTGCAATTTTTTTCTTTCCGAGTTTTATAAGGTGCTGTGTGGCATCATAGGCTCCTTGTTGATTGTTTACAACGACTTTGTAGGTATCAAACTGCTGCGGCACGCGATCAAAAAAGACAATGGGAAATCCCCGCTCCTTCAGCTGCTGCAAATAGGATATATCTTCGGTTTCCGAAGATAATGCAATCAATAGTCCGTCGATGGATCTGGAAGTTAAATATTCAACATTTAGTCGTTCGCGTACAGACGATTCATGCGTTTGTGATATTATAATTTGAAAGTTCTTGTCATAAGCAATAGATTCTACACCGTTGATGACCTGTGAGAAAAAATTATTGGCTATTTCGCTAACAATAACACCGATCGAATGACTTCGACGCTCTTTCAAACTTCTAGCGATAGGGTTGGCGCGATAGTTTATCTTTTCGGCATATTCCAATACAATCTTTTTTGTTTCGGGGCTTATTTCATAACTATCTCTTAAGGCTCTCGAGATCGTGGAAGTGGATAAATTAAGCGCTTTAGCAATATCTTTAATTGTATAGTTTTCGAATCTCATAATCGGCAAAATAAACTATAATATTAATCAAAAAAAATTACAAAACCTAATTTATCAGGATATGCAAACGTTGCCGGCAACGTTTGCATAACTTTTTAATGATACTTGCATGAACAAGTGAAATATACTTTGTAAACTTGATTGTATGATAACCAATTAAATTTTGATGCAGTTCCTGCAACAGCAATTTAATCATTAAAATTTTAAACCCTAAAAATATGAGTAAAGCCTTAGTAATCTCTACTGCTATCTGTGCTTCGTTATTCACATTAAATGCGCACGCTCAAACCCGAAAAGTCCAAGGCACAGTCGTTGGTACAGATCAAAAAGCATTGGTGGGTGTAAGTGTGACCGTGTCTGGGACAAAAATTGTTGCTGTGACCGACCAACGTGGAAAGTTCAGCATCGAGATACCTGGTAACAATAACGAACTTCAATTTACCTATGTCGGATTTCAGACTAAAAAAGTTACAATTCCTACGAATCAGAAGATGCTTAGTATTGTTCTAGAGGAAAAGTCTAATGCGCTCGAGGAAGTAACCGTTAATATCGGATATGGAACCGTTAAGAAAAAAGATCTGACGGGGGCTGTAACCTCCGTAGGTGCAGAAACGATCTCCAAAGCGCCAGTATCATCTGCTCTTGAAGCGATTGCAGGAAGAATGGCGGGCATACAGATTTCTTCAACAGAAGGTTCCCCTGATGCCGAGATGAAGGTTCGTGTGCGTGGCGGTGGCTCCGTTACGGGAGATAACGCTCCTTTGTATATCGTGGATGGATTTCCGATGTCTTCGATATCAGATATCGCACCTGCTGATATTGAATCGATTGATGTATTAAAAGATGCATCTTCTGCAGCTATATATGGCTCCCGGGGTGCAAATGGGGTTGTCATCGTAACCACTAAAAGTGCCAAATCTGGGAAAACATCAATTAGTTATAGTGCGTTTGGAGGAATTCGAAATTTGGCAAAAAAACTTGATGTATTGTCTCCATACGATTACGTAACATGGCAATACGAACAGGCCTTATTGGAAAATAACCTGGATACCTATGTCAAATACTTCGGTAACTTTCAGGATATAGATCTCTATAAAGACGTAAAACCAAACGATTGGCAGGAACTTGTATTCGGAAGAACAGGAAATACTTTCAA
The DNA here is from genome assembly GCF_031455655.1 of Sphingobacterium sp. 2149. NCBI lineage: Bacteria > Pseudomonadati > Bacteroidota > Sphingobacteriia > Sphingobacteriales > Sphingobacteriaceae > Sphingobacterium > Sphingobacterium sp. 2149. The sequence goes on from NZ_JAVDTD010000012.1 coordinate 47,619, forward strand.
TCAGAATTTCAACCTGTCCGGAGGCACTGATAAAACGAAATATTCTATTTCACATTCCTTTGTAAAAGATAAGGCAATTATGGAAATGTCAGGCTTTCAGAGACAAAATATTAATTTCAAGCTGAACCATAAACCATCTAAAAGCACTTCAATAGATCTAGGAGCACGGTTTTCTGACGTTCGCATTTCAGGTGGAGGCATGAATGAACAGAATGAAGCCTCATCAGCAGACTCCCGATTAAAATTCGCAATGATTTATCCTCCCTTTCCGGTGGGAGGTTTGACAAATAGTGATGAAACCGATGATGAATTCAATTTATATAATCCACTAGAGTCCTTGGTCGATAATGATCAGTTGCAGCGAAGACGAACGTATAACCTAAATGCGGCATTTAGCTGGGATATTGTTAAAAACTTACGGTTTAGGACAGAATTTGGCTTTGATGATTACCGCAATTATAACGATCGATTTTACGGCACAACCACTTATTATGTACGGAATGTTCCCGCTGCGTTAGAACAAAATAAGCCTGCTCTTATCTCATTGAATACTTCTACCCAGGGAATACGTTCAACAAACACACTCAACTATAACTTTCAAGATTTTCTCCCTAAAGGACATAGTTTAAGTGTGTTGGTTGGCCAGGAATATTTGTTTACACAAAAAACATTAAATACGAATACAACACACGGTTTTCCGAAAAGCTTTAAACTGGATGATACCCGCAGATTAACGCCACAAGGCGCCTCCAGTACGATAAACAATTATATGTTTGCTGACGAAAAATTACTATCATTTTTTGGCCGGGTAAATTATGATCTAGATTCGAAGTATTTATTTAATGCAACTTTTCGGGCAGATGGTTCGTCGAAGTTTTCTGCAGATAATTATTGGGGATATTTCCCATCTATGGCAGCAGCTTGGCGGATTTCATCAGAACGATTTATGAACAATACGCAATCTTGGCTGGATGACCTGAAGCTTAGGGCAAGTTTGGGTACATCCGGAAATAATAATATTCCATTAGAGCAGATCTATCCCATATTTTCGGTTAAGAATACGGAATGGGTTAATGGGTATAAAAATTATTGGGCTACGTCAAAAACAATGTCTAATCCAGATTTAAAATGGGAAACGACCATTTCAAGGAATATAGGGCTGGACTTTACCCTGTTCAAGAAGAAGCTATCGGGAACGATTGATGTCTATAAAAACAAAACGAAAGACCTTTTGATCCTTTTCCCAATTGCCGGATCAGGCTATGATGATCAATACCGCAACTTGGGGGAGACCCAAAATAAAGGTATTGAGCTTACGCTAAACTGGTCTGCAATAAATAAGAAAAACTTTGATCTTAATTTTAGCGGTAATATTAGTTTCAATCAAACGAAAGTCAATTCTTTGGGGACTCTAGCTTCGATTCCAATGGCTTCGGGGTGGGCTTCAACAGAAATTGGAACGGATTACATTGTGGAGACTGGCGGGCGAGTGGGTAAAATGTATGGTTATATGAGCGACGGACGTTACGAAGTCGGTGATTTTAAAGCCTATGATGCTACCGCAAACAAATGGATTTTAAAGGATGGTGTAGCCGATGCCTCTGCGGTTGTGGGTACCATAAGACCAGGAACGATGAAATTAAAAAATTTAGCCGGTGATGATAACAAGATAAACGCCAGTGATCAAACGATTATTGGCGATGCAAACCCTTTGCACACCGGTGGATTTTCAATCAATACACGCATCTATAACTTTGATATGACGGCATTATTTAACTGGAGCTATGGAAATGATATTTACAATGCAAATAAGATTGAATACACATCCACGAGCAAATATAATAACCGAAACATGCTTAATGTGATGGAAGAAGGACAACGTTGGACCAATTTACTGCCCGATGGAACAATCAGTAACGATGCTAACCAATTGGAGGATATGAATAAAAATACAAGTCTCTGGTCTCCTCTTACCAATAAATTTGTATTCAGCGACTGGGCTGTGGAGGATGGTTCGTTTTTGCGCTTGGGAACTGTTACAATAGGATATACGCTCCCTAAGGCATTTACAGAAAAGTTGAAAATCCGGAACTTCAGAGTTTATGTGTCTGGATATAATCTTGCCGTTTGGACAAATTATAGTGGTTTTGATCCTGAAGTCTCTACACGAAGGAGGACAAACCTTACTCCGGGGGTGGATTATTCGGCTTATCCAAAAAGCAGAACTTTCGTAGCAGGTCTTAATTTAAACTTCTAGTCTTATGAAAAAAACACTTTTGCATATAACAATGGCTTTAATATTTGCTGGATCCGTATCTTCTTGCAATAAAATATTGGAAGCACCGTCTAAATCTGCATTGGATGAGTCGGTTATCTTTTCCAATCAAGATCTTGCGGAGGGAGCAGTTGCAGGAATTATTCAATCTTTTGGTGAAACAAACTCATATCGGGGGAGGTACCTCGTATTTTATGGCATCAATACAGACACAGAAGTCAATAATAGCTTAAAGAATACTGGCGATGAAAAATCACGATTGTCAAACTATAACACAAACGTGAATAACACCCAGATGAATACCGATAATAATGCCTGGGCGAAGTTCTATGAAGGAATAGAACGAGCGAATTTAGCGATTAGAGGGTTGCGTAAGTACGGCGACATAGAACAACGTCCAGAAATGGCCTATATTCTAGGGGAGATACTAACTTTAAGAGCTGTTGTGTACAACGATCTCATCAAGGCATGGGGAGATGTACCAGCCCGTTTTGAACCGCTTAGTACAGCAACCATCTATATCGAGCGTAGTGACCGAGACATAATTTACAAGCAATTACTTGCCGATTTGGAGGAAGCACAAAAATATTTGCCTTGGCCAAATCAAAGTACTAAAACGGCCAATGTTGAACATGTCAATAAAGCGTTCGCTAAGGGGCTGCGTGCTCGTTTGGCTTTGGCCGCCGGAGGTTATTCGCAACGCGCAGATGGAATTCGAAAAAGTAATGATCCAGAACTGGATTCAAAAAAAATGTATGCGATAGCAAAACAAGAATGCTTGGATATTATTACTAGTGGTACTGCAAAACTTCTGGGTTTTGAAGAAGTTTTTAAAACATTGTGTCAAGAAAAAGGTCAGGCTGGCTTAGAATCATTATGGGAAATTCCGTTTAGTGAAGGCCGTGGCCGCGTTATATTTGACCTTGGCGTTAAACATACCACAACAGATAAGTATACCGGACAAAATAAAGGTGGGACAAATGGACCTAATCCAATCATGTTCTATGAGTATGAGAAAGAAGATGTGCGCCGGGATGTGAGTTGTGTTCCTTATGAATGGACGAGCGGGGTGCAGGTGCCAACAAATCTTGGTAAATGGTATTTTGGAAAGTACCGCTATGAGTGGATGTCTAGATTTGTTACTTCTACAAATGACGATGGATTAAATTGGATGTATATGCGGTATGCCGATGTACTTCTCATGGCTGCAGAGTCTATTAATGAATTGGATGGTCCGAGTGCTGCTGCCCCTTACTTTAAAATGATCCGTGATCGAGCATATCCAAACAATCCAGAGAAAGTGACAGCCTACATGCAGCAAATTACCGCAGGTAAGGATGTTTTCTTTAATGCAATTGTCAATGAACGTGCACTGGAATTTACGGGAGAAATGTTGCGTAAAGGGGATTTGATTCGATGGAATCTGCTGGGGGCCAAATTGGCTGAAGCTAAACAAAAACTACAGCAGCTGGAAAATAGGCAGGGTAAATATGCGACATTGCCGGCCAATATTTACTACAAGACAGCCGCTGATGGGGAAAAAGTGGAAATATATGGCTTAAACTATGGCGATACAGATGCAGCGGGTGCCGTAGCAGGATACCCTTCATCGAAAAAATGGACAATGGTTGCGAGTAGCGACCTAGCAACCTTTTGGGATGCTTTGTATCTACGTGATCCCAATACACAGCAATTTTGGCCTATTTGGCAATATTTTCTGGATAATAGCAACGGTAAGTTGACAAACAATGGTTTTAGTTTTCAATAGAAAAATAAGCATACGCATGAAAAGAATCAATATATTGCTATATCTCGGCCTTGGGCTCATAGTGACAGGCATAAGCTGTTCCGATGATCGCGTAAAAGAATTAACGGAATTAACGACAGACCGTTATTTTTCTCCTACGGGAATGAGTGCCCAAATAGTCAATCAAACAGGAGTCCGATTGACCTGGAAGAAGAATTCAGCAGCCGAGAGTTATACCTTAGAACTATTTGCGAATGGTGAACTCAATTTTGAAGGTAGCCCGGTCAAAAAAATTGAAGGGATTACCAATGACCAGATTCCTTATACTATTGTTGGACTGGATGGGGCAACAAATTATTCTGTCCGCATCAAGGCTATCGGAACGGCGATTGCAGACTCCAAATGGAGTACCATTACTTTTAAGACAAACGAAGAACAGATTATGAAAGCTGTCAGCCCAGAGGGTATACAGGCCACTTCAGTTCGTCTTAATTGGACCCCAGGGGAAGAGGCTACGACAATAAGTGTTAACCCCGGGAATATCATCCATACCGTCACTCCGCAAGAGATTGCAGCAGGGGAGGCAACAATCACAGGGCTAACCGCAGAAACAAGCTATACAGCGACATTGTTGAAAGGAAACAAAATCCGCGGGTCCGTCACATTTATGACATTGCTCGACTTGGGTGATGCAGTTGTTGTGCAGCCTACAGATAATTTAGCGGCTGTGATCGGTACAGCCAAAGCGGGGGATGTGCTCGCTCTAATGCCGGGGGTCTATTCGCTAGCGGCGGATGTACTAATCGACAAGGCGATATCCATCAAAGGGGCAAAACCCACCGATCGTCCAACGGTAAAATCTGCTTATTTTAATTTGGATAAGGGCGCCTCATTGGCATTAAAAGATCTGATACTTGATGGAGAAAATAAGGCAGGGGGAAACTCTTTCATTAACTTGCAGACAGGTGCATTCGGAAATATCCGCCTGGAAGATAGTAAATTGATAAATTATCCGAAAGGAATCATTTATGGTAGCGTCAATGCTGTGATTGAGAGCGTAAGCATAAATAATACTATTTTTGATAATATCGTCGGTAATGGAAATGATTTCATTGATTTTAGAAACGCGATTACCAAAACACTTGAATTTACAAATAATACCGTTTCTAATGCTCTTTTGTCAGGACGTGATTTTATTCGCATGGATGCAGGTGGATCTACAGCTTACCCGGCTATTACGAGTATCCTTAAAGTAAACAATAATACTTTTTATAACGTCATACAAGATGCTTCTAAACGCTTTTTATATGTCCGTTTAGCAAAGAATGAAATTACATTCTCCAAAAATTTAATGGTGAAGTCGCTGGCAATGACTGCTAATCAGTCTGCTACTAATCTGGTCGAGCGCAAAAGCAATAATTACTTTGATGCGGTAAACTTCTACAACAGTTCTGCCTCTGGAGTGAAAAACGATGCAGTAGCCAACGGCTATACACTCTTGGACCCTGGATTTAAGGACGCTGCCAAGGGAGATTTCACAGTAACAAACCAGACATTAAAGGAGAATGGTATTGGCGACCCGAGGTGGGTAAAATAAAGGATTTGAGTAAAATTTAGGACAACTCGCCTTCGATAATAAGAAGGCGAGTGTTTTTTTGACCGATGTAATGAAAAAACAATTTTTACTACTTTCTGGAGGGCTTATTCTCATTTTTCTATTTGCTTTCCAGCGCGAAAAACCAGTTACAATCTATATCATTGGCGATTCTACGGCTGCCAACAAAGACAGTAGTACCTTTCCTGAAACTGGATGGGGAATGGCCTTTGCAAAGCTGTTCAATCAACAGGTTAAAGTCGATAACCGAGCTCTAAATGGGCGTAGTACAAAATCCTTTAAACGGGATGTGGGCAAAGATGGAAGCTTTGTGAATCATTGGAAACCTATCTTTGAGCATCTCCGAAGCGGAGATTATGTATTCATCCAGTTTGGGCATAATGACGAAAAGATCGATAAGCCTAACGTGGGAACATCGCTGGATGAGTTCGAACAAAATCTTATTTTTTATATCGATCAAACGCGCGAGAAAGGAGGCGTCCCAATTCTATTAACACCAATCGCAAGACGTAAGTTTGAAAATGGCACGCTCATGAATACCCATGGCCAATATCCTGCCATTGTACGTAAGGTAGCCGATCATACGCACACCGCATGGATTGACATGGAAAGTAAAACAACGAAACTTTTAACGCAATATGGAGAGGAAGGGAGCCGGCAATTGTTTTTATATGTAAATAGCGGCGATAGAAATTACCCCCACGGCAAGAAAGATGATACGCATCTAAACACTTTTGGAGCAGACGAAGTGGCGAAGCTCGTGGTCGACGGAATTCGAGAATTAGCACTGCCTATCCAAAAAAATCTGATTCTGAAGTAACCTAAGGGTGTTACAAGAGCAGAAAAAACGTAGACGCAAATCAATTGGATAGATAGGGGGAGGATTTTCATAAAAAAAAGCGACATCGATAGCTGACTAATGCCAGGCAGATCGATGTCGCTTTTTCAATGAAGTCGTAAGAGACTAGAAAATGTATTTCGTACTTAAGAAATTGGATTCATTTTCACTAACGATATCGTTCAGCAACTTTTTGTTTTCCTCAGTAAACTTTGTTGCCACTAGCGAACGAATAGAGAACGAACGCAATGCGTCGACTACCGATAATGTTCCTTCAGCACTATCTTTTCTACCGGTGAAAGGAAAAGTATCTGGACCACGCTGACATTGGCAGTTGATGTTAACACGGCTTACTTGATTGACTAATGGATCAATCAATGAAGATACAACAGCAGCATTGTTACTGAAAATACTCACCTGTTGGCCGTGAGAGGAACCAATTAAATATTCAATAGGTTCTTCGAGGTCATCGAAAGGAACAACAGGGATCACTGGTCCAAATTGTTCTTCTCTGTAAAGTTTCATCTGTGAGTTAACAGGGTATACAATTGCCGGGTAGAAGAATGATTCTGCAACCTGCCCCCCGTGCTCATTAATCACTTTTGCGCCATAGGCTTTTGCATCTTCGATGCATTCCGTTAAATAAGCAGGTTTATTGACTTCTGGAAGAGGAGTAAGCGACACACCCTTTTCCCAAGGCATCCCATATTTTAATTTTGCCACTTCTGCCGAAAGGCGTTTTAAAAATTCCTGTGCTAAGCTTCGGTGTACGTAGATAATTTTAAGTGCTGTACAGCGTTGACCATTGAAAGAAAGAGAGCCTAGAACGGTTTCCGAAACCGCTAAATTCAAATCCGCATCTTTCGTAATGATAGCTGCATTTTTTGCATCCAGCCCAAGGATAGCACGAAGACGGTTAACTTTCGGGTGCAATTTTTTAAGTTCATCAGCAACACGGCTCGAACCGATCAAAGTCAATACGTTAATCTTACCAGATTGCATTAAACTAGGAACAATCTTATTCCCACGGCCATAAATTGTATTGACAACGCCTTTCGGGAAGCTTGTTCTGAAAGCCTCTAATAGAGGATAATGTAATAACGTACCATGTTTAGGTGGTTTGAATAACATGGTGTTTCCCATAATTAATGCTGGGATCAATGTGGTGAAGGTCTCATTCAACGGATAATTGAATGGGCCCATACAGAGTACTACTCCTAAAGGAGATCTCCTGATTTGCGCAACGATACCTTGTTCGATTTGGAAACGTGAAGAGTCGCGGTCTATATCTTTCAATGCGTCGATCGTTGCGTAAATATATTCTACAGTACGATCAAACTCTTTTACCGAGTCTGCATAGGATTTGCCAATTTCCCACATAATAAGCTTGACAACAATGTCTTTCTTGGCAATCATCTTTTGTGTGAAATTTTCAACACAGGTAATACGATCGGCAACGCTCATTGTCGGCCATTCTCCACGGCCGTTGTCGTATGCTTTTACAGCAGCTTCCAAGGCTTCCATGGACTCTTTTTCTGTACAAACAGGAAAACTACCGATGCGCTTACGTTTCAAGCCATCCTTAGTCTTTACACAGATTGGTGAAAAAACCTCGTTTACCTGACCCGTCCAAGAAATCATTTCTCCATTGGAAAGGAACTCTCTTTGATCGACCTGTTCGTCTAGCGTAAATTCTGCGGGAATGTTATTCTCCTCGTAGAAGATACCTTCTAAGTTTAAGCTCATTGTTTTTAAAAATGGTTTAGATTGATATTTATAAAGATATTGCTAATATAATATAAATTTTGCAATATATGTTAATTTTTTATTAAAATTAGTTTAGGTACTAGTGTTTTCATTACAACCCATGCAATTAGATATGCTATAGCGCAAAAAGAAAAGATAATGAAGTATCCTGCTTCCTCGCCTTTAAAGCCCATAAAAATGAGCTGCGTTTCATTTGCATAATCGAATAGCCAGCCTGATGTTTTGTTAATTATAAATGCACCTATGCCCCCAGCAAGGCCTCCGATGCCTGTAACAGTCGCAATAGCACGTTTGGGAAAAGAATCGCCTATGGTTGAGAAAATGTTGGCAGACCAAGATTGGTGTGCTGCTCCTGCGAAACCGATTAGAATGACAGGTATCCAATAAGATATGTGACCCAGAGGTTGAGCAAAAAGTACAACTAAAGGGACAAAAGCAAACAATAACATAGCTTTCATACGTCCTTCATAAGCATTCATACCCTTTTTGTCAACAAAATAGGTGGGTAACCAGCCCCCATAAATAGATAACATGGTGATGGCATAAAGCACAAAAATGGCGAGCTGACCTTCAGTATCTGATGATTTTATGTCGTATACTGCCGAAAGATAGGCTGGCATCCAAAATAAGAAGAACCACCAGACACCATCCGTCATAAATTTACCAAAGACAAAAGCCCAGGTTTGCTTGTATTTTAGACATTCAGATATCGTTGTTCGTGGTTGCTTTGTTAGACCAGTCTGCTCCGATGCATGTTCATGATCATCCTGGTGAATGTAAGCCAGTTCGGCAGCGTTTACTTTCGGGTTTTCATGTGGTTTTTTATAAAGAAAGATCCAAAAACCCATCCATACAAATCCCAATGCACCGATGATGATAAAGGACATTTCCCAGCCCCAATGGGCTGCGATAATCGGGATGGTCAGTGGAGCAGCTAATGCCCCAATGGTTGCTCCTGAATTGAAAATACTGGTGGATAGTGCCCGATCTTTTTTAGGAAAATACTCTGCCGTAGCTTTAATCGCCGCCGGAAAGTTACCAGCTTCACCCACAGCAAGAACAAACCGGGCAAAGATAAATAGATTGACACTGACGCTCAATACCAAACCCACGTTGTTCACATGAGATATTGCTTCTTTTGCCCCTTCAAAACCAACAAACCATTCTCCAGCCACGATGCCTGAAGTAGCGATACCACAAAATGCATGTAATATCGCGCCAATGGACCAGATCCCGATCGCCCATAAAAATCCCTTTTTTGTATCCATCCAATCTACAAATCGACCTGCAAAAAGCATACTGACTGCATAAAAAATCGAAAATAATGCGGTAATATTGCCATAGTCGGTATTTGTCCAATGAAATTCAGGACTGATAAAATCCTTCCACGTTAAGGAAAGCACCTGACGATCCAGGTAGTTGATGGTAGTGGCAAAAAATAGTAGCGAGCATATTACCCAACGGTAATTACCCTTTTTCTCCGTGTTAATCATAATGGGTTTAATAGTTTATTTTTTTAATGTACGTGTCTGTTTGCCCCTGCCAGTATACGCGATTAGTACGCCCGCTTTTTAAGGGTAACACCCGAGTTTTTATTGTCTTGCTTCTGCAACGAATTCACGCGCTTTTTGTGTATTTTCGACTAAATTACTGGTGTCTTTAGGGTCAATTAACTTGCTCCCCATGCCCACAGCACATACGCCTGATTTGAACCATGCCTTTAAGTTATCCATTTCGATTTCTACACCCCCCGTCGGCATAAATTTCTGACCTTTAAATAGGTCCCGGATTGATGACATGAATGCTGGCCCTAAAATATTTGCAGGAAACAATTTGATAAGTGCCGCCTCTTGTTCTTGAGCCGTATAGATTTCTGTCGGTGTCATACATCCGGGAATCCATAGCTTACGCTGTTCGTGCACTAACGAGCCAACCAACGGATTGACCAGTGGTGAAACGATAAAATCCGCACCAATTTGTAGAAATTGTTGTGCTTCGTTAACGGATTTAATCGTCCCAATACCTAAATAAAGATCTGGCATCTCCAGGTCTCTTGTGGCAACTAAGCGCTCGAAAACAGCCAAAGCTTCGGGACCTCGATTTGTAAATTCAAAAACACGTATTCCTGCTTGGTATAATGTGCGTAGAATCGCGATGCTTTCTGCTTTATCGTGATGGAAGAACAGGGGAAGCATCCCTTGTTCAATGATTTTATCTAATACAATCTCTTTTAAATTCATGCTGTCATTCTATTTTTTATATCGTCTACAGAACTCGTTGTTGCATCGCTTGCAATAAATAGTTTATCAAATGCGGCAAGTGTGGCAAACTCTATTGTCGCTTTTGGAGAAAGATTGGAGTATAGCCCATAAATCAGACCTGCCATAAAGCAGTCGCCGCTGCCTACTTTATCCAAAATCTCGTCCGCAATATATGGTGTTGATTTAATGAGGCTGTCTTTGTCAAACAGTGTTGTATAATACTTTATTCCTTTATTTTGATGGTCAAAACGAAAAGTATTGGCTACATATTGACATATCGGATTAGTGACAATGATTTCTCTGCTTGTACGATCCGCTTGCGCCAATAACTCTTCTTCTAAATAATCCGAAGAAGAGTTAAGAAACCTTTCATCTAGTGGGGTACCAAGCATTTGATGTGCTGCCCAGATATTTCCCATGATTAAATTGCAATACTTGGCAATCGCAGGCATAATCTCCTTCGGAGATTTTCCGTATTTCCAAAGCTTTGCACGATAATTCAGGTCTAGTGACACAAAAATACCCTTCTCTTGTGCTTTTGCTACAGCTTCTAAACAGAGGTCGGCAATATCTTGGTTGATTGCAGGGCATATCGCAGAAAAATGAAACCATTTGACGTCGACAAAAACTTCATCCCAATTGACACTGCCTACTTTAAGATTGGAAAACGATGAATTTGCACGATCATAAATTACTCCTGCATTTTTTAAATCCTTCCCTTTGGGAAGATAGTAGATGCCCAATCGTTCTCCACCCCATAGCATTGCTGATGTGTCGATATTTCTACGTTTTAGGTAGTTGTCAATACCCTCGCAGATGGCATTTTGGGGCACAGCAGAAAGATAGGCTGATGGCACATCCCACAATGCCAAAGCTGTGGCTACATTCAACTCTGCACCGCCCACATAGAACGGCAACTGATGTTGTTCGATCCAATCCTGTTCGATATCGGGGCAGATCCTTAGCAGCAATTCCCCAAAGCTTAAAACTTTACCCTGCATGTTCATTAAAATTCAAAATATTCTTTCGCATTATTATAGCTGATATCCTGTATGATTTTCCCTACCCATTGGATATCATTTGGTATTTCTCCCTTTTCGATGTCTTCCCCAAATATGTCACAGACTAATCTCCTGAAATATTCATGCCTAGGGAATGAAAGGAAACTTCTGGAATCGGTCAGCATACCCACAAGTCGGCTTAGTAGCCCCATATTTGATAGCGTATTGAGTTGTTTTGTCATGCCATCTTTTTGGTCCAAAAACCACCAAGCTGAGCCAAATTGAATCTTCCCTTTGATAGAACCGTCATTGAAATTACCGATCATGGTGGCAATAAGTTCGTTGTCTGCAGGATTGAGATTGTACAAGATGGTTTTGGTTAGCTTATCTTGATTGTCTAATTTATTCAAAAATTTTGACAATGCACGTGCCTGACTAAAATCTCCAATAGAATCCCATCCAGTATCTGGGCCTATCAAACGATGCATGCGCGCATTGTTATTGCGTAGTGCGCCCAGATGGTATTGCTGAACCCATCCTTTTTCATGGTCCCATTCGGCAAAATAAATCAGCATCGCAGATTTAAATTTTAAGCTTTCTGAGATAGAAATTTCCTTTTTTGTCCGAATCTTATCAAAGATCGCTACGATTTCTGCCTCGGTATAGTCTTCCGCGTAGATTTGTTCCAAACCATGGTCCGATACTTTACATCCATGGTCCGCAAAGAAATCATGTCTTGATTTTAATGCTTCTAAGTATGTTCCTAGGCTATTGATTTGAATGTCACTTACCTCTTCAAGTTTATCAATGTATTGATTTAAAGCAATAATATCGTCCGAGTTCATTGCTTTGTCGGGGCGAAATGCAGGTAGCATCTTGAACGATTCGTGTTCTTTTGCAAACTGTTGATGAAATGCTAGGCTATCGATCGGGTCGTCTGTTGTGCAGACAATTTCTACGTTCATCATTTTAAGCAGACCACGTACAGAATAGCTGTCTTGGCTCAATTTGGAAGCAGTATCTGCATATATTTTAGAAGCGGTTTTTGGCGATAAGATATCAGTAATTCCAAAATAACGCTGTAATTCAAGATGTGTCCAATGATAGAGTGGATTACGCAAAGTATAAGGTACTGTTTCTGCCCATTTCGCAAATTTTTCTTCATCTGGGGCATCGCCAGTGATAAAACGCTCATCGACCCCATTTGCGCGCATGGCCCGCCATTTATAATGATCACCATTTAACCAAACCTGGCTGATATTTTCAAATTTAACATCGTTTGCGATCTGCTCCGGAATCAAGTGATTATGGTAATCAATGATGGGCAGCTGTTTTGAATAATTGTGATACAGCTCAATCGCTGTATTCGTGTTCAATAAAAAATTGTCGTCTAAAAAAGTTTTCATGCTATATGCTGATTTATAAGCTTACACCTCTTTTCCAAGGTATAAAGTCATCCTGATTTAATAACACAGCTTTAGGAGTTACTTCCCCGCTGGCTGCCTTGATACAATATTCTAATATGTCTTCTCCCATCGTTTGGATCGATTTATCTCCATCTATAATAGGACCGGTATTGATATCGATAATGTCAGCCATTTTAGCTGCCAGGACATTATTTGTCGCCACTTTGATGACTGGGCATATCGGGTTACCAGTAGGAGTGCCCAAGCCTGTAGTAAACAGAATAAGTGTTGCACCTGCGGCAGCTTTTCCTGTAGTAGCTTCCACATCATTCCCTGGAGTGCAAACCAGATTAAGACCTGGCTTCGTCGCCTCTTCTGTATAGTCCAGAACATCAACCACGGGAGATGTCCCGCCCTTTTTTGCTGCACCATTGCTTTTGATCGCATCGGTAATAAGACCGTCACGAATATTTCCTGGAGAGGGATTCATGTAAAATCCAGAACCAACAGCTTCGGCGGCATGGCTATAGGCTGTCATCAGATCAATGAATTTATTCGCTGCTTTGGGGTCGATAGTACGGTCTATTAAATTCTGCTCGGCTCCGCATAATTCCGGAAATTCAGCTAAGAGAACTTTGCCGCCCAGCGCAACCAGAAGATCGGCTGTGTAACCAACGGCAGGGTTGGCAGAGATACCACTAAATCCGTCACTGCCTCCGCATTTTACCCCTAGGGTCAATTTACTCAATGGAACAGGCTGTCTTGAGAATTTATTGATTTCCGTCAGTCCAACAAAAGTCTGCAAGATCGCTTCTTTAATGAGCAGTTCTTCGCTTTTGGATTGTTGTTGTTCAAATACAAAGAGGGGTTTATCGAAGGCAGGATTGCGTAATTTGATATCCTTAACAAGGTCATTGAGTTGAAGGTTCTGACAACCCAAGCTCAAGATTGTCACACCGGCCACATTTGGATGATCAGCATAGGCAGCCAATAATTTGCTCAATATGGCTGCATCTTGGCGTATTCCACCACAACCACCTTGATGATTTAGGAATTTTATACCATCAACGTTTTTAAAAATGCGATCACTTTGATCTGTTGTACTATTTAGCCATTCCAGAGAGGCGACAGATAGCTCTTCTCCTTTTTCGTAGGCTGTTAATAACTGGTGAGTGAAGTTTTTATATTTTCCAGTCACAGAATACCCAAGTTCATTATACAGTGCTTCTTTGATCACATCAAGATTTCTATTTTCGCAGAAGACAGTCGGAATGAATAACCAGTAATTTGCAGTTCCGGCACGACCATCTGAACGTAAGTAGCCCTGGAAAGTTCGACCCTCGAACTTGGAAACATCTGGCTTTTCCCAATGATAATTTGAAGGTCTGAAATGATAGGGCTCCGCAGCATGTTTGGTATTGTCCGTATTCATGATACTTCCCTGCGGGATATCAAATTGCGCTTTCCCTACCAGTAAACCATACATGTAGATTTCATCACCAAAGTGCATGTCTTGCATAAAAAATTTATGCTTGGCAGGAATATCCTCCTGCAAAATATAATGATTTCCCTCAAACGAGATCGTATCACCCTTTTTAAGATCTTGTAAGGCAACTAAGACGTTGTCTTTGGGGTGTATTTTTAATACTTTATTTTTCATTAAAGCTTCTTTTTTTAAGTCCCCTTTGAAATACACGGTTGTTTTGAATAGCGTATTGGATTTTCAAGCGAGCGTATTTCATGGGGTAACTTGTTATACTTTCTTATTATCAAAGGCTAATGAAAGCTCAATTGCTTTTAATGCTCCTTTTTCAGCGATCAGTTGTAATTTTTCTTTAACTGTTTCTTCAAAACGTGCAAATTCCGTTAAATCTTCACCCCATAGGTCTATTGCAGAAAGTAGGGTATGCACAATCTGATCCTGATTCGCCCATGCGGCGTATATTTTTGGAGCCAACTCATCTTGAAGCTCGATGGTATGCCCATTGATTACACGGATATAATGATCATCTTTCTGCTCGGATTTTAACAAATAAAGATAGGCTGCAAAACCAAGCGCAAAAAGCTGCGGTGCTTCATGATGCTTCGCATACCATTTTTTTAATAAAGGGATATTCCGCATGGCCATTTTTGAACTGTAATTCAAAGCAATGGATTCCCATTTGTGTTCAAGATGTGGATTAGCGAAGCGATCAATCACTTTGGATGAAAAATCGTTAATATCTGAAACGGAGATAGTTTCGCTTACGATAGCTGGACCGATTTCATCGCGCATTAAGAAACTGACAAATTGATGGAAAGCGTAATTTTTCATCGCTTCTTTTACCGTATTGAAGCCTGAAAGAAGTGCAAGAGCACAACTCAATGTATGTGTCCCATTGAGCAGTCTAAGCTTGATTTCCTTGTATTTTTCAATCGACGGAACCAATAATACATTGGAGTCTGCTAAAGCGAAAGAAAGACGTTGATTCACACGCTCAGACAATGATTCGATTGCCCACAAGCGAAAGGGTTCTGCCATAATCATCAATTGATCCTCATAACCTAATAGCTCGCAGGTTTTCGCATACGCTGTTAAGGGGAGCGTTCCAGGAACGATACGGTCGACTAAGGTGTTGCAGAAATCGTTGGCGGTGTCAAGCCAATCCATAAATGAATCGGGTAACTCGTTAAGTTTCGCCAGCGCCGTGATAATAGATTTTAGTTTACTCCCGTTTTCGGTAATCAATTCGGTAGGAACTATAGTTAAACCCTTGTTTGTGTCGCCATTAAAATAGACAAATCTCCGGTATAGAACGGCGAGAAGTTTACCTGGAAAAGAGGGCGGCGGCATTGCATTGACGTTGTCGTCGCTCATGGTAATACCAACCTCCGTTGTGTTGGAAAAGACAATTTCAAGATCTGGATTTTCTGCGCTTTTCAATATTTCTTCCCAATGCTGATTTGCAGATAGCACTCGAGAAATAGCATTGTTGATTTCGTAATGAGCAACTTCCATCCCGTCTTCTATACCTTTGATACATAATGTATATAAACTATTCTGCTGTTCGAAGGCATCGGCGCCAGCGGATGCGGTCGACTTCACAACCAACACTCTTCCTTGGAACAAGTTCTGCTGATTGGCCTTATGAACAAAATAGTCAGGTAGACCCCTGAGCAATACACCCGTACCAAATTGTAGGATCTTTTCCGGATAGGAGAAAGAAATTGCTGTGGGCTTGTGCACCAGATCAGCATTAATCGTTTGTATAGTATGTTGCGTTAGTAACATGTGATGCTATTTTTATTTATTGAATGTGATGTTGTTTTTTCCACTTTGGATAATCTTTTTGTATAAGTTTTTCGGGCCAATTTCCAAACCATGCATATCCATTTCTCCGTTCTTCGGATACTTCATCGAAACGGTATTTGACCGTATTATCTCGATCACCAAAAAGTGGACGGTTGTCCTTTAGATGATAAAATCTGGCCCATATCGTGGACGAACTATCAGCGATAAGTTTACGTTCACTCTTGCCTGTCAACGTATTTTTAACGTGATCAAAACGGTAACCTTCGATATCATTTCGTTGAAACCAATTTATTGCCTGTTCAATGGCCTGTTGAATCTCGGGCGTTACAGGCTGCAGCATTAAAAAACGGACGATAGCAACCGATTCACTGGTACTCAATGAAGGGGGTTCGAATTTTCGGGCTTGGGCAGGTATTAATGTTTGCTCATCGTATTGGGCAGCCCATATACTCCGCTCTCCGTCTTGGATGACCTGAGTTTTTAGAATACATGCTATGCCCTTCGCTATGGCGTGTTGAGCTTTGGATATAAAGGTAGGATTAACAGCGTCAAAACCAGGCTGCTTATTGGCCACATGGTGTAGAACCATCAATGCATTGATCATCGCATTATCATTGTAGGTGATCTCAGCTCTATAAAGCGATTTATTGGGATAATACTGTGGGAACCCTCCGTTGTCATATTGAGCTGATAGGAGATATGAAATGCCTTTTTCAGCAGCCTTCAGGTAAACGTCGTTCCTTGTCTCCTTAAAAGCGTTTATTAACCCATTTATTTCCCGGGTTGTCGCACCATTGTCGAGCGTGGCATGATTAATATCCGTTTTTTTGATCTTTCGAAGCAGCTCTTTTGTAAGTGGAAGCTTATAGTCGACGACGCTTTTGTCGGCCAACTGCTTAGGCCAGGCACCATTTGTTAGCTGATATACAAGCATCTTCTCTGCAAGTGAATCTTTGGCAGCGAGGCCTTGTGCAACGTATGGGCTACCCAATAAGAAAGCCGCGATGGAACTTACAATAGCGATTCTTTTCATAGTCCTTATTTATTGACCTGTTTAAATAACCACTGTACTAAATCATTGGCCGCAGTAAAATTTTCGTATTCTTTCGGTAACTTCCGCCCGTCTGTATACTCGTTATACAACCAGGGATCTCCGATGGCAAATACCGTTCCTTTTCCATATTTTGCTGTAGCAATGATCGTGTCACCATGGTCTTGAATCAATGCCTGAGCGGGAGATTTTACCTGTAATGTTGAAATCTCCTTGATATATATTTTGGATGTATTTGGAAATACGATATTACCTTTCGGGATAGGTATTGCGCCTGTTTGAAATTCATTTCCTTTTACGCTATTACGGCTATCTTCATTGAATGTAATGCCGAACTTTTGCGCAAGCATATTGAATTTCTTAATCTCACAATTACCGCTATCATTTAAGAAAAGAACAAGTACGCCCCCCCTGTCCACCCATTGAGCAATCTGCTGTGCATGGGTTTCGTTCATAAAATGCGGCTTTTCGGTTTCTTTCTCTGTGTCAGGATCCACAATAATGTAAATATTGGATTTCAAGAGATTATTTAATGTAGGTGCTGTCTTTAAAGTATTTAACTTCCCTCCATTTTTTTCAAATATCCTGCCCAATAAGGAAAAACCGTTGTTGTCATCACCATCCCAAAGGTAGTGATAGGGTTTAAGCTCACCTGATGCCGTCTTTTTATACTCATTGTTGAAATAATTATCCAGTGTGACGACATGTTGTTTTTTGCCTTTTTTTCCCTGCGCAAATTCAACTTCTGATGCGGCAAGGATAAAGGCACCAATACCTTTTGGATCGTTAGTAACAACGGGTTCACTCATGTAATATGCAAAACTACCGTCGCGATATTTTTTTCCGCCTAAACCAGAAACCTGCACCGTTTTGTTGAGGTCTACACGGTTATCTCCAGCAACGCTAATAAATTCCTTTACGATCCCTTGATAGCCCCGATCCAAATACTTCTGAAACGATGTTCGAATATACCCCTTACGTAATGATTTCGCTAATCCAAATACGAACATACTGGAAGCTGAAGACTCTAAATAATTTCCCTTTCTCGTTCCCAAATCCACAATATCGTACCAAACACCAGTTTTGGTGTCCTGGTATTTAACAACGGCTGATAGGGTTCGATCTAAGATTGCGATCAGTTCCTGTCTGCGCGGGTGATCTTCCGGAAAATAATCCAATACGTCTACCAGAGCCATTACATACCAGCCCATACCGCGGGCCCAAAAATGTGGTGATAGACCTGTTTTTGGATCGGACCAGCGTTCCTTCTTTGATTCGTCCCAACCATGATACAAAAGCCCAGTTTTTGGATCACGGGCATTTTTTTCCATGTAAACAAATTGGTTTGCGATATCATCAAAAGCGGATGGAATATTCATAAGGCTAGCGTATTCAGCATAGAAGGGCTGGGCCATGTAAAGGCCATCTAACCACATCTGATAAGGATAAATCTTCTTATGCCAAAAACCGCCCTCGTGAGTACGTGGATGTTTTTGAAGTTGTGCATATAACCGATGGCATGCCTGAAGATATTTTTCTTTGCCTGTTACTTTATATAGCATTAATAGGGTTGTGCCGTTTTTGATATTGTCAATATTGAAGTCTTTGACATCATAATTTTTAATAGAATCAGGTATACTCAGGTAAGCATCCATGCGGGATTGCATATAGTTAAAATAATCTGCATTTCCTGTATTGCGCCATACCGCTGTTAAGCCTTCAAAAATAACCCCCATATCGTACGACCATTTTGGAAACTTGTCCGTCTTATTAAATAAAGAATCTGGATAGAGTTTTTCAAGTACTGTGTTGGCCATTTGTTCAGAAAGAGGTTTCTGTTGTCCAAATCCTGCGAATGGAATAAACATCGGCAGGACTAAAAAAAATAAAAATAACTTTCTCATCACATTCCTAATTTTTAATTGTTAAGGACTTTTCTGTACTTCCTGCAATAAATTGACTGACAACTTTAGCCGAGGAAGTATTGGATTTTGTTAGTCGTATATTGTCACTTTTATCGCCAGATACTTGGACATACAGCTCAGGAGCATCCAGTGCTTGGATATTGTCCAAATGTATGCCGCTGCTGTTTTCAATAATAATGAGAGGATTACTTTGCTGTGTTTTTAATACAATGTTTTTAAGATTGATTTGCGAAGCTTCAATGATTTCAATTCCTTTATTTGCCTGCAGTGTTGCATGCTCAATCCAGATATTCTGAATGTGCATTTCAGGAAGACCTCGGAAGAAAATACCTTTTGAAGCTCCCTTAGCTACAATATTTTTGATATAGAAATTCTTGAATTGTGGTGTCTCTTCTGTGACTGGAATGTTGACTGATTTTATCGCCGGTCTCTTTTCTCCAGCAAGCGGTACCGGATCTACAGCAGCATAATACATATCGAATAAAATCGCTTCACCAGGGATATCAACCATATTGATATTATTGATAAATATATTTTCAACAATTCCACCTCTGCCCCTTGTTGTTTTGAAACGAAGTCCAATGTCAGTACCAATAAATGAACAGTCTTCAACCCATATATTGCGAGCTCCGCCACTCATCTCACTGCCAATCACAAAGCCCCCATGAGCGTGATAAACAACACTGTTGCGGATAATGACATTTTCTGTTGGTTTACCCCGTTCTCGCCCCGCCTTATCGCGGCCGGACTTAATACAAATGCCGTCATCACCAACATCGAAAGTGCAATCTTCAATGAGGACGTTCTTACAAGATTCAACATCTACACCATCCCCATTCTGGCCATACCAAGGGTTGCGGACAGATACTTTACGTAAGGTAAGGTCTTCACATAAAAGGGGATGTATATTCCAGGCTGGGGAGTTTTGGATTGTAACCCCTTCTATTAATACTTTTTTACAATTTGTAAATACCAAAAGATTGGGACGTAAAAAATCTTTAACATCTTTGAAGTCTTCGGCGGTCGTACCCGGACGGATTACGCCCGCCTTCTTTTGTTTTGAACCTCTAAGAGAACTTTCCGAGGGGTACCATATTGCTGCATCGCTATCGACTGTCCCGCCAGATGCTACAAGGTTTTTCCATTGAGAGCTTGTGAGTTTGCTTTTTTTGACCATCCGCCAAGCATCGCCGCTTCCATCAATAATACCATCACCTGTAATAGCAATATTGCTTAGATTTTTACCCGATATTGGGTTTTGATTCCGCCATGCTGGCTCTCCTTCCCAATTTGATTCAACAAGTTTGTACTGATCAAAATCCTTTGTAAATAGCAAGACTGCATCTCGTTTAAGGTGTAGATTTACATTACTCTGCATCTCAATAGGGCCTGTTAGCCAAATCCCTGCAGGGATCAATACCACGCCCCCACCACGCTCACTACACGTGCGTATGGCTTGGTTAATAGTCGCCGTATTCAGAAATTGACCATTTCCTTTGGCTCCATAATTACTAATATTTAAAGTGTCTTTTTTAAATTCGACCTGCTGTATAATTGGACGAGCCGGTTCTTGTGACATGCCAATCTGTGGCAGCATAAGAAGCAAACCGAGTGCGAATTGTAATGTACGGGAATAGTACCTTTTAAACGGAGTCATTTTTTTACATTTTGGTTTAAAAACGGTTATTTGCAAAAGCAATTGTACATTCTTTGTTCGTAACTTAGATGAAAAACTTATGCAATCGTTACCGGCCATCACTTACGCTATCGAATGAGAGATTTGGCGTCCAATCCTTGAAAATATGCTGAATAGTAAAGTTTTTTACTTCTCCATCAGTTAGGATATGACTCCATTTGACACGACTTTGTGACATGGAACCTGCTCCTTTACTGTTATATTCTGCAAAATAGGCTGTCTTTTCGTTCGATTCCTTTCCCCAGTTGTGCCACCCTTTGCTTTCTATAAATTCTGGTAGGTTACAATTCATGAAGATTACTTTGGCATAAGGCCGCCAAGGCCGACCTAAGTAGAAACTCTTTGTGTCTTTATTTCCAGTTACCTTGCAGTTGTTAAAAATATAGCCAAAGTCTGCTTGCTCTGGAGTTGCGGCGGCGGTAATATATCCGCTGTTTTTGCAATGTAGTTCGCAGTCCTCGAACCAAGCTGTGGACGCGCCAAATATAAAATCCACCGTTCCTTCGATATAGCATTGAAAATAAAACTGCCTCGCACCTTTCCCATAGGTATACAAGGTGTCTTGAAAACCCAAGAAGCGACAATGGAGAAACAGGTTGCAATCGCCTGCTATCCAGGCTGCAACAGCCTGCCCCACCGGGCCAGATACGTTCTCAAAAGAAAGGTTTATAGCTGTAAAGTCATCGCCATAACAATAGAATGTTGCAGAGCCAGAGGTACCCATTTCTTCGCCAAAACGATTTTTCTTTTGTGCGTAATCATCATGACTGATAACCGTTCGAAATTTATCTTCACCAATCAAGGTGACAAACTGCTTACTTCCCGGCACAATGATTTTTTCGCGATAGGTTCCATTTTTGATAAATATTTTAGTCTCCTTTTTTCGAAAATCAGGGACAGCATTGATGGCGTCTTGAACCGTGGTGAAATCTCCAGTACCATCCGCGGCCACGGTAAAGTCATAACTCTTTACGTCCACAGCAAAAAGAAAAAAAGGGATAAAAAAAAGAGAAAGTATAGTTGCTCGCATTCCAGATTGTTTAATTGGTCAATGAAATTACCAATATTAAAGCCTTCGTTAAAGAAAATCCCTCAAAATAAATGCGCAAACGTTATCGGTCACGTTTGCGGAAAGGTGTTAGATGCTAAATTGTTTAGACGAAAGATAATTGTATTGCATATAAAAAGCAATTTCTCTAAGTTTGTTCAACAAATTGCTCAACATGGATATCCAATCACTCTATCAGATTTATAAACAGTATCCGAATATTACAACAGATACACGTAAAATTGGAAAAGATAGTATCTTTTTCGCTTTAAAAGGGGCTAATTTCAATGGCAATACTTTCGCAGAAAACGCGATTGAAATGGGCGCCAAATATGTTGTTATTGACGAAGATATTTACCAAAAAGATGAAAGTTATATTCTTGTTGATGATGTTCTTAGTACATTGCAGCAGCTTGCGAATTATCACCGGCATCAATTGCATATTCCCATTATTGGCGTGACTGGTACGAATGGAAAAACTACAACCAAAGAGCTGTTATATGCGGTGGTTTCACAAAAGTTCAAGGCATATGCAACGAAAGGAAATTTAAATAACCACATTGGAGTTCCGTTAACTTTATTAGCAATAGACGATTCGATCGAACTGGCAATTATAGAAATGGGAGCAAATCATTTGAAAGAAATTGCTTTTTTATGTGGAATTGCCGAACCGACACATGGTTTGATTTCTAACGTTGGTAAAGCACATCTCGAGGGTTTTGGATCTTTTGAAGGTGTAAAGACAACCAAAGGCGAACTGTACGACTGGTTGCAGGACCATCAAGGTGTATTATTTTTGCAGGCGGATAATCCACATCTCAAGGAAATGGCTGCCGCCCGCCAGATAACCGATATTGTTACTTATGGTTTTTCGGAAAATAATCAGGTCATAGGGAAGCTTCTTAAAGCAAATCCTCTGTTGCAAATTGAATGGCAAAAGAAGGGTACGACCAACTCTTATGTAGTAAATACCCAATTAACAGGATCTTATAATACCGAAAATTTTCTAGCTGCTATTGCTGTAGGGTTGCATTTTGACATTTCTGCTGCTGCCATCAATCGGGGGATTGAAGGGTACACCCCAACGAACAATCGTTCTCAGGTGATGAAAACTGCACACAATACACTGATCTGCGATTATTATAATGCAAATGCAACGAGCATGTCCGCTGCACTAGATAATATCCGTATTATTGATGCGGATAAGAAAGCAATTGTATTGGGAGATATGTTCGAATTGGGAGAAGAATCTTTTGAAGAGCATAAAAAAATTGTCGAAAACGTAAGATCTATCCCAGCTGATCGTAAGATCTTTGTTGGAAAAGAGTTTTTTGTGCATCAATACAAGGGGGGAGAGTTTTATGAAACTACTGCCGAAGCAAAACAAGCCATCCGTGACACGCCAGTAATGAACAGCACGGTTTTACTGAAAGCCTCAAGGGGCATGGCGTTTGAAAATTTAGTCGAATTACTATAGTCTTTTTAGCTTTGTGTTATGCACAACTAGGGGATAAGTTTGGCGTGCGACCATATTGCGACCATGGTGCTCCCGCATTGAATGTACTTTAAAAGGTGGACTCAACGTGGACTCACGGTGGACTTACCGTGGTCGCATGGCGAAGATAGTAGGTGTTTACTGTGGCTTTGGTGCCGCTGAATACCAAATTACCCATCAGGCAAATTTGAGTAAAAAGGAAGTGCAAAACAAACAGTTTTGTCATGTAAGAATTAAATAATGAGTAAAATGAGCAAATTCGTTCTACGGAGAAATGATGCTCATTTGGAAAAACGTACCTTTGTTACATATAATGGATAAAAGACGTTTTTTTTTAGAAATAGCCTATTTTGGGCAGGCTTATCATGGTTGGCAGATTCAGAATAATGCAATTTCCGTGCAAGAAGTACTGAATAATGCGCTTGAAATCCTATTGCGGGAACCCATCGAAACAACTGGTGCTGGCCGCACAGATACCGGTGTTCATGCGAAACAATTGTATGCACATTTTGATGCTGTTCCTGTAGGCATTTTGCAAAAAGCAGATCGATTTATTCATTCACTTAACGCCTTATTGCCTTTTGATGTGGCAGTAAAGCGCTTGATTGAAGTGGGGCCTGAAGCGCATGCACGCTTTGATGCGACACAAAGATCATATGAGTACCATCTTCATTTTCATAAAGATCCTTTCCTATATCCCTATTCATGTTTTATGCGCGATCGCCCGGATGTAGAAAAGATGAATGAAGCGGCACAATTCTTACTGGGTAAGCAAGATTTCGAATGCTTTAGTAAGTCTCATACGCAGGTGTTTACAAATATTTGCGATATTCGTAGAGCAGAGTGGGTATGGCATAGTGAGCAACAATTGGTTTTTCACATTGCAGCAGATCGTTTTTTGCGTAATATGGTACGTGCTATTGTGGGCACATCGTTGGAAATTGGAATAAAAGGCAAGCCAATTTCGTTTATGCAGGAGGTAATTCATAGCAAGAACCGAGGGAAAGCTGGCGTTTCCGTGCCGGCACATGGCTTGTATTTAACAGAAGTAGCATATCCTTATTTATAGTATTTAATAGATATAGAATTTAACGTGAGTCAAGATAAAATAACTGGTAAAACCTACGATATCAATTTGGTAAAGCGCATGAGTCGCTATATGCGGCCGTATCATGTCACATTTTGGATATCGGTCGTTCTAACGATATTGTTAGCCGCTGTGGCGCCCGCTTTGCCCATGCTAATTCAGCACACACTGGATAACTATATCTTAAACTTCGATACAAGCGGATTATCTTTTATGTTGATAGCGATGTTGGCCCTGGTCATCCTACAGACTTTGATCCGTTATTATCATACCCTAATGACGAATACCCTTGGGCAGTCCGTAATTCGCGATATTCGAATTCAGGTATTTAATCACATCGTACAACTCAGGCTGAAATATTTTGATCGTACGGCATTGGGAAAATTGATTACACGTACCATCTCTGATCTGGAAACCCTTTCAAATATTTTTTCTGAAGGGTTGATCCAGATTATTGGTGATTTATTGCAGCTGGTTGTTATTCTGGTTGTCATGTTTTACTCCGACTGGAAACTGACATTGATTGTTTTAATTCCAATGCCTTTGATGGTGGGCGCGACTTATGTGTTTAAAGAGGCAATGAAGTCTGCTTTTATTGATGTGAGAAAATGGGTTTCCAACTTAAATACTTTTCTACAAGAACACATTACGGGAGTCGGTATTATCCAGTATTTTGCGCGCGAAAAGCAAGAAATGGATAAGTTTAAGGAGATTAATGCACAACATCGAAATGCACATATCCGGACGAATTGGTACTTCTCCATCTTTTTTCCTGTTTTGGAAATTATCATGGCAATTGCCTTGGGGTTATTGGTCTGGTTCGGTTCCAAGCAGATTATGGGGGATGTGATCTCTCCTGGTGTCGTGGTCGCTTTTATCATGTATATCAATATGATCTTTAGACCCATTCGGGAGCTTATAGATAAGTTTAATACCCTTCAAATGGGGATGGTGAGTGCTGAACGCATCTTTGAAGTCCTGGACACTGACGAAAAGACACCAAATTTAGGAACCTTGAAACCCCGTCATATCAACGGGGAAATTGTTTTTAAGCACGTTTGGTTTGCCTATAATGAAGAAAACTGGGTGCTGAAAGATGTGAACTTCAATGTCAATCCAGGGGAGACTTTGGCTTTAGTGGGAGCTACTGGTGCCGGAAAGTCTTCGACGATCAACATTTTGAGCCGGTTTTATGAAATTAATAAAGGTGAAATTCTGTTGGACGGCCGTAATATCCGCGATTATGACCTTGATTATTTGAGAAATACAATAGCAACGGTATTGCAGGATGTATTCCTTTTTTCGGATAGTGTTCTCAACAATATTACGCTCGGTGATCCAACGATTTCTAGGGAGCAGGTAATCGCAGCCGCGAAGGAAGTAGGAGCGCATAATTTTATTATGCGGCTGCCCGGGGGCTATGATTATGATGTGAAAGAACGGGGTGCAACTTTGTCTGCTGGACAGGCACAGTTGATTTCTTTTATACGGGCGCTGGTGCACGATCCCCGGATTCTTATCTTGGATGAAGCGACCTCTTCGGTGGATACCGAAACGGAAGAGCTAATCCAGCATGCAATTGACAATTTAATGAAGGGAAGAACATCAATTGTCATTGCTCACCGCTTGTCCACCATTCAGAAGGCGGACAAGATTATTGTGTTGGATAAAGGCGAAATAAAAGAAATCGGAACACATCAGGAATTGTTATCTTTTGATGGTTACTATAAGAAACTATACGACTTGCAATTTCATTCCGCAGGAATTTAATTAAGCAATAATACTCTCTTTAGGAATAGTTTCTTCATCTTCAATACGTGTATTTGCTTTAATTTCGGAACCCCGTCCTACAAGAACATTTGATCCAATTGAAACATTTGGTCCGATATTAACGAAATCTTCAATAATGGTATTACATTCGATAACAGCAGAGCCCGAGATAACGCAGTGGTCGCCTATCTGCACATCAGGGGCGACAGAAGCGCCAGGAAGGATAATGGTACCTTCTCCAATTTCTGCCCTCTTCGATACGAAAGCTTTCGGATGGATGAGCGTCTTGTAGTTCCATCCAGCATTTTCCGATACAATCCGTTGGCGAAGACCCGGATTTTTGACTGCAATAAAGAACTCTTCTTCCGTTTCTTTAACTTGATGATGAAGTTGAACCTCATAATCGAATACATCTTCAATGAGCAGCGATTTGTCGATAAGGCCACCAATATCAATCGAGAGGTCTTCTGCTACATCGACTGCAGTTTTTGCGTGGGCAGTTGCACCGTATATATATAACATGTTTTTTTTCGCAAAGATAAAGCTTTCTAAAAAGATGCTCTTTGGTATCCGGTAAAAAATTGCAACAAAATGTTGGTTTGATTGTTTTTCTATTTAAAGAGCTATAAAGTTGATTGTTTTTTCGGAAGCAATTATATTGCATATAAAGATCAATTTATCTAAGTTTGTTGCTGTACAAAAATTAAACTATGATTCAACGTATCCAAACTGTTTATTTGCTGATAGCAGGATTAGTCATATTTGGCTTGTTTCTATTTCCCTATGTTAATTATAGCGATTTAGTGGGGTTAGGGAAAAATGTAAAAGTAACTGGCGTGTATGGTGTGGCTGCAGGCCAGTCTGTACATGAAGGGGGATTTGGGTATATCCTTCAGACTGTAGCAACCGTTTTATTAGGAGGGCTTCCGATATTTACGATATTTAAGTTTAAAAAACGTAAAGTTCAACTTTTGCTTATCTGGGTAGAGATCGTGGCGATTATATTATTTGCAATATGGTTATATTCATCTGCAAGTACCCATTTAGCTACAGTAAGCCAATTTTTGGGTGCTGGAAATATCGGAGTAGGATTCTTTTTATTGCCAATTTCGATTATTTTCTGTGCGTTAGCCATGGGAGGCGTGCGAAAAGATGAAAAGTTAATCCGATCTGCGGATCGCTTACGGGCATAATTTTAAAATAATAATACAATAATTGTCAAAGCTACGGTTTTCGTGGCTTTTTTAAGTATATATGATATGAATGTTTTTGTTCGATATATGTCCATCTTCATACTTTTCCTTGGTGGCACAATAGTACATGCGCAGTCTGCAGATTCGTTGCTGGTTGTTGACGATATTCAGTTTGATGTCAAGGGGTATTATGTAGATGAATCTAAGAAAGAATTGGTGGTTAATCTATTTGCTATATCGTACAGTACTGATCCGAGGGAATATAAAATGAATACCTTTTCCACGCAAGTGTTGGATCAGAAAAAACAGTCCCATTTTTTTTCAAGGATCCAAATGGGCAATGTTTTAGTTAAGTTCGAGGATAGACAGAATTATCTGCATTATTTATTAGAAGAAGATAAGCCTGTGGATATACAGGTGGTTGTTAAGGATTGGAAGAAAACGGATAAGCCGCTTATGATCAAGCTGGTGTTAGAGAGCAGTACAGAAGAAGGCGAGTTTTTGGATGTTCCTATTCCATTAAAGAATTAGTTGATTGAGGTATCGTTTAAAAAAAAGCTTCGAAGTTATAACTTTGAAGCTTTTTTATTTGGTCAATATTATCGATTATATCGGATCTGCTGCCTGTCCATCATGCCCATCTGATCTTTCATCATTTTGATCTGGTCCGCCAATAATTTGTTTTTATCTGCTTTTTTCGCTTCTTGAAGAAGTTTTTCTGCTTCACGCTTATTGCGTTTTGCCATTGCTACCCCGGCTAGGCTTAATTTTGCTAAAGCAATATTATGGTCCATATGTAAACCCAGAGCCAATGCTTTCTTAAAATATTTTTCAGATTGCATGGGTGCACGTTGTGATTCGATCAGCCCAATCAGCATATTGTAGTAACCGTGCTGTTGTGGAATCAATTGCTTTTCGTAGTTGGTGATTTTTCCTAGCCATTTTTCTGCTGCGACCATATTTTGTTTACGCATATGCCATTGCGCAATCAGCATATATTCATGGAAAAATACAGTAACGAAGCCTAAAATCGTGACGAAAATACCTAATATTCCCCAGCCCCAGTTCCCAGTCCAGAATAAGGCAACTGTTCCGATAAGCAATGCACTGCAAATAATGATTCTAACGAGATTTGACATAAATCTTTGTTTAAAATATTTTTATTCAATTTAATCTTGCAAATATCCGTTAATTTCACCGTTTAAGCAACTTGTTCAGGTGGTTATTTTGTAAAAATGTATTTTTATAGAAGTCAGCGGCCCTTAAACTAGTTTCGCATATCGAAAGAGAAAGGAGGGGGGCGGATAAATTTGCCTTTGTATTGAACTTTATCTATGTTTGAATTATGGAAAAGCAATATGATGATTCTTGGGCGCCTGTGTTAAAGCCGTTGTTCGCCCAACCCTATATGAAACAGTTGTCTACTTTTGTACAAGGGGAGCGTCGACAAAAGAAAGTGTTTCCACCGGCAGGTCTTGTCATGAATGCTTTTAAACTCACACCACTGGATCAAGTGAAAGTTGTCATTTTAGGACAGGATCCTTACCATAATGACGGACAGGCGCATGGTCTATCTTTTTCTGTTCCGGAAGGAATTGCGGTGCCGCCGTCCTTAAAAAATATTTTCAAGGAATTGCAAGATGACATACCTGGTTTTGTTGAGCCACAATCTGGCAATTTGACTTCTTGGGCCAAACAAGGAGTGCTGCTATTGAATGCGACATTGACCGTAGAAGCACATCGCGCAGCATCCCATCAAAAGAAAGGTTGGGAGATTTTTACAGACAGCATTATTCACGCCATTTCGGAGCATTGCGATCACGTAGTATTTCTATTATGGGGAAGTTATGCCCAAAAGAAAAATGTGCTTATTGATGCGAAAAAACACCTTATCCTAACGGCGGTACACCCCTCACCCTTATCTGTTTATCGCGGTTTTTTTGGCAGCAAACACTTTTCAAAAGCAAACCAATACTTGGTTGCGCAGGGTAAAACTCCAATTGATTGGCGCCTGGTTTAAATTTTGCGAGAAGTTTATTATACCATCGCCGGCGTTCGCCGGAAAGAGTAAATGTTCTCTAAAGGTAAGCTGCCGGTAAAGATGTTTTTGATAGAGACTAGGTGTATTTGCCTAATAATTCATATACCACTTAATATTCCAAAGGAATAATAGGCTCTTTTTTGCTTGTAGACATAATCATCATGGTTTGGAATGTCTTTACAAAAGGTATTTTGGATATTTTTTCCATAATAACACCTTCGTAAGCTTTGATATCTTTCACGTAAACTTTGAGAATGAAATCGCAATTTCCTGTAACGTGGTGGCACTCGGTTACTTCAGGTATCATTTTTACTGCGGCAACAAATTCCGGTATCGCATTGTGCGTATGGAAGTCGAGTGAAATTTGGATGAACGATTTGATTCCAAGACCTAGCTTCTCTTCGTCTACAAATGCATGATAACTTTTGATGAAGCCTGAATTTTCCAGCTTTCGCACACGTTCTAATGTTGGAGCGGGAGAAAGTCCAATGCTGGAAGCGAGCTGCAAATTAGTTATACGACCATTCTCTTGTAATAGTTTAAGAATTTTTAAATCTGTTTTGTCCGGTGCAAAGGGCATATCTTAAGTCTTAATAATCAATACTATTTGTAAATATACAAAATTAAATTTGGAAATTTAAAAATATACGAAATTATTGACGATTAATAGATTTTAGCTATATCATTGATGTGTATTTATAGCTTTAATTGATGAAAAATCATTTGACTGTCATAATCGTTTGAAATGTGTTCATTTTAATTAAATAGAGTGACAAATATCATTTTTTATTAAAAATACCAGCGTATAGCCGTATAAAATGCTGTTTTATTGGCTTTGAAATTGTAACTTTGCAGTTCGATAGGTGGGGAGGTGAAGCCCTCCCAAATTAGTTAAACCGTGAGAGCGCAATATGAGTACTAAAGACGACGATTTGTTAAAAGAGCTAGAGCTCGAAGAATATAAATACGGGTTCACGACAGATATCGAAATGGAAATTGCAGCCAAAGGCCTTAGTGAGGATACGGTGCGTTTTATTTCGGCAAAAAAGAATGAGCCTGAATGGTTATTGGAGTGGCGATTAAAAGCTTTCCGTCATTTTTTGACGTTGAAAATGCCTACTTGGCAGAACTTTAAAGCTCCTGAAATTGATTTTCAAGAGATTTCTTACTACGCCGCTCCTAAAGCAAAACCACAGCTGAATTCAATAGATGAAGTTGATCCTGAGTTGATTGCTACTTTTGAAAAATTAGGGATTCCTTTGGACGAGCAGAAAATATTAGCTGGTGTTGTTGCCGTAGATGCTGTCTTTGACTCCGTTTCCGTCAAAACAACATTTCGTGAGAAGTTAAAAGAACAAGGGGTCATCTTTTGTTCGTTTGGTGAAGCTGTGCAAGAGCATCCAGAGTTGGTGAAAAAATATTTAGGCACAGTTGTCCCGCAGACCGATAATATCTATGCGGCCTTGAATTCTGCTGTTTTCTCCGATGGTTCATTTGTTTATGTCCCAAAAGGAGTGAGATGTCCGATGGAATTATCGACCTATTTCCGTATCAATGCACAAAATACGGGACAATTTGAGCGTACGTTGATCGTTGCAGATGAAGGAGCTTATGTGTCTTATTTGGAGGGGTGTACAGCGCCTATGCGTGATGAAAATCAACTGCATGCTGCGGTCGTTGAACTGATTGCAGAACGCGATGCCGAGATTAAATATTCAACAGTACAGAACTGGTATCCTGGTGATAAAGATGGAAAAGGCGGGATTTATAATTTTGTGACTAAACGTGGAATCTGTAAAGGGGACAACAGTAAAATTTCCTGGACTCAGGTGGAAACTGGTTCTGCAATTACATGGAAATATCCGGGGGTGATTTTAAAAGGTAATAATTCGATTGGCGAATTTTACTCTGTGGCCATGACGCGCAATTATCAGGTGGCCGATACAGGTACGAAAATGATTCATTTGGGTAAGAACACAAAATCTAAAATTGTCTCTAAAGGTATCTCTGCCGGTAAGAGCCACAACAGTTATAGAGGTTTGGTAAAGATCGGGCCGAATGCAGACAACTCGCGTAATTTTACACAATGTGATTCCTTATTGATTGGTGATAAATGCGGAGCGCATACGTTCCCTTATATCGAAAATAGAAATAAGACGGCTAAGTTAGAGCATGAAGCGACTACTTCTAAAATTGGTGAAGACCAAGTATTCTATTTGAATCAGCGTGGTATAGATTCAGAAAAAGCTGTTGGTCTAATTGTCAATGGTTATGCGAAGGAAGTATTAAATCAGTTGCCGATGGAGTTTGCGGTAGAGGCTCAGAAATTATTGGCAATTTCATTAGAAGGTTCAGTAGGATAGATAAAAAATCATTGGAAATGTAGTTTTATAACACTGCATTGCACCATACTCAATACGAATAAAATGTTAAGCATTAAAAATTTACATGCGTCTGTAGA
Source organism: Sphingobacterium sp. 2149 (assembly GCF_031455655.1). Taxonomy (NCBI): domain Bacteria; kingdom Pseudomonadati; phylum Bacteroidota; class Sphingobacteriia; order Sphingobacteriales; family Sphingobacteriaceae; genus Sphingobacterium; species Sphingobacterium sp. 2149. The sequence goes on from NZ_JAVDTD010000012.1 coordinate 79,588, forward strand.
AGACAAACAAATATTAAAAGGGTTAAACCTAGAAGTAAAAGCGGGAGAAATTCACGCGATTATGGGGCCTAATGGTGCTGGTAAAAGTACTTTGGGCAATGTATTGGCGGGACGTGAATCGTATGAAGTAAGTGAAGGCTCGGCATTATTGGATGGTATAGATTTATTGGATCTTTCACCCGAGGATCGTGCACGTGAAGGGCTGTTCTTGGCTTTTCAATACCCTATTGAAATTCCGGGTGTATCGAATATCAATTTCTTGAAAACAGCTGTAAATGATATCCGCGAATACAAAGGGCTTCCTCCTATGGAAGCAAAGGAATTTTTACAGCTGGTTAAAGACAAGCAAAAATTAGTAGAGTTTTCAGCTAATTTAGCTAACCGTTCTTTAAACGAAGGGTTTTCCGGCGGTGAGAAAAAGCGTAACGAGATTTTTCAATTGGCCATGTTAAATCCAAAATTGTCTATTTTGGATGAGACCGATTCTGGTTTGGATATCGATGCACTTCGTATCGTTGCAAATGGGGTGAATCAATTGCGCTCCAAAGACAATGCTTTCATTGTTATTACACACTACCAACGTTTGTTGGATTATATCGTTCCAGATTTTGTTCACGTACTGTATAATGGGCGCATTGTGAAATCAGGACCTAAAGAATTGGCTTTGGAACTTGAAGAAAAAGGATACGATTGGTTAAAAGAATATGATGCACAAAACGCCTAATCTTTTACCTGAATTATTAGGATTAGAAGAGAATTTTGGCGATTTGATTAAAATATAACATGAGTACATTAGTTTCAGAATCATTACTTCAACAAGTGTTGGGAGCATACAAGGAGCAAGGCGTTTCGGACGAACCTTCGTTTTTTGTACAAGCCCGTCAACTTGCATTCGAACGTTTCGAAGCAGCAGGCTTTCCCACCGTTAAGAATGAAGAATGGAAATATACAAACATCCACAGTATTATCAATAAGACCTATGCGCTTGATGTTGATGTGGATATCGAAGGCTTAGATTTTGGTGCTGGTGAGATCCCTAAGCTGGATGCCTATCGCATTATCTTGGTAAATGGCCAATATGTATTGGCAGTAAGCGAACTAGAAAGTGTGAAAGGACTTTCGGTTGTTCCTATGGATGAAGCCGTGTCGGACCCTGCTTTTGAAGCGCATTTTGCCAAATATGCCGATAAGTCAGACAATATTATGGTTGCGTTAAATACCGCTGCTTTCACGAATGGTGTTTTTATCCATGTAAAGAAAGGCGCCATAATTGATAAACCAATTCAGATTATTCATGTCGCAACAGGCAAGGAGGATTTCTTTGCACAAACGCGTAATTTGATTGTTGTCGAACCAAATGCAGAGCTAGAGTTGATCGAAAGCTTCATCACTGCAGAAGGTACTGCAAATAACGTTCAAAACAAGGTTTCTGAGATTATCGTCAAAGAGAATGCAAAGATGCAGCATTATTATTTGCAACTCGCTGGATCTGTAAGCCGGTACTTTAATCATACAGAAGTACACCAAGAAAAATATAGCCTTTATAATAATTACAATTGTAATTTCCCCGGAGCACCATTTATTCGTAACAATATCAATGTACGTTTGGATGCAGAAAATGTGGAAAGCCATTTATATGGCATTAACTTAACTGCTGGAGATCAATTGGTCGATAATCATACCGTTGTAGATCATCTTAAGCCGCACTGCGAGTCTTACGAATGGTATAAGAATATTACGCAGGATAAATCCGTTGCGGTTTTCAATGGGAAAATTTTTGTTCGCGAAGATGCTCAAAAAACCAATGCTTTTCAACAAAACAATAACATGTTGATGTCAGATAATTCAGCGGTGTACACTAAACCACAATTGGAGATCTTTGCAGATGACGTAAAATGTTCGCATGGATGTACGATTGGTCAGTTTGACAACGAAGCACTTTTTTATCTAAGAGCAAGAGGTATTGGTGAAGAATCTGCGCGTATCCTGTTGGTTCATGCCTTTGCATTTGATGTAACCACACGTTTCTCTAACGAAGTTGTTCGGAAATATGTTGAAGAGCTTGTAGAGGAAAGCCTGAGAACAAATTAAATCCATATTGGATTATATCGCTTTTAAAATATGGCGTTTACTAATGAAGTAGACGCCATGTTTTTTCTATGCGACCGATGGAATCATAGTCATTATATCAATAGACATTTTTCTTTTTGTTGCTCTTAGTTGGATGGAAGAGCTTCTAATTGTATTGGGAAGAAATGCCCGAAAGATGTTGTACATCGCGGGGTATATATGGTAGGATGCATGGGAACCAAATTCGCCCTTCTCACGGTGTTACAACGGATCTTAGTCGGAGCTTTAACGTTAGTTGTTCGCTTGTAACCGAAGAAGCACCGAGCAAGTACCGAAGAAGCACCGAGGAAGTGTAGAACCTGATCCCCTTTAGGTCTTTCTTCCCTAAATAGAATCATAATTGAAATTTATACTTTCTTTGGTATCTGGTCGAAGTTGTGCTAATACTTCTTTCGTAAATTTTAAACTCAAATTTGGCAAGGAGAGAAACGATAAAGCGTTACCGGATGTAAATAGAAGGGAAAGGAGACTATTATTAAATGCAAAAAGCTTCCAAATTTTGGAAGCTTTTTTAGAGCGAAAGACGAGATTCGAACTCGCGACCCCAACCTTGGCAAGGTTGTGCTCTACCAACTGAGCTACTTTCGCGTTGATGCTACAAAAATAACGCATTCATTCGTATTCTGCAAGAGAAAAAGCAAAAATGTTAACTTAAATCGATCGCATCAACGCAATTAATTCCATCTATTGCAGCGGAAATGATACCTCCGGCATAACCAGCACCCTCACCACACGGATAAAGTCCCTTGACCTGAGGATGTTGTAAATCTTCTTTATTTCTAGGAATACGGATCGGTGAAGACGTACGGGATTCGACCCCAACTAAAATAGCTTCATTGGTGTAATAACCTTTCATCTTTTTGCCAAAGATAGGCAAGGCACCTTGTAATGCTTTGTGAACAAAAGACGGCAATACTTCGGTTAGGTCTGCAGAGGCTGTTCCGGGTTTGTAAGAATTCTCTGGTAGGTCGAAAGACACTCGTCCTTCGACGAAATCAACCATGCGTTGTGCTGGAGCGACCAGATTCCCACCGCCTATCGAAAAAGCTTTTCGTTCAATCTCCTTCTGAAAATTGAGTAATGCAAACGGATCCGTTTGTGCGTCGGCAACATCCGCTAGGTTTATCTGGATAACAGTGCCTGAATTAGCGTGCGGGTTATTTCGTTTAGATGGTGACCATCCATTGACAACAATTTCGTTTAAATCAGTTGCACAGGGAGCAATGACCCCTCCAGGGCACATGCAGAAAGAAAATACACCACGATCATTAACCTGTTCCACCAAGCTGTAATAGGCGGGCGGCAAATGCTCGCTTCTAACCTGACAGTGGTACTGTGCCTGATCAATAATTGTCTGTGGATGCTCGATGCGCACTCCTAAAGCAAATGGTTTTGCTTCAATCAGCCAATTATTACGGTAGAAAAGCTCGAAAATATCGCGAGCAGAGTGCCCTGTCGCTACGATAACGTGATTGGCTTTGATGTGTTCGCCACTGGCTAACTTGACGCCACGAACTTGCCCAAAAGATTCTAAAATGTCGTCCACGCGCTGGTCAAAGTGAAATTCACCACCAAACTCAAGGATACTGTCGCGCATGGCTTCAATAATATGCGGTAGTTTGTTTGTGCCAATGTGTGGTCGGGCATTGACCAGAATATCTGTGGTGGCACCATGAGAGACGAAAAGCTTAAGCACTTTGTCTACATCCCCCCTTTTATTGGAACGTGTATATAGTTTTCCATCCGAGTATGTCCCTGCGCCACCTTCACCAAAGCAGTAATTCGATTCGGGATTCACAATGCCTTCACGGTTCAGCTTCGCAAGATCACGTCTACGGTCCTGTACTTTCTTACCACGCTCAATGACAATTGGTTTGAGGCCACGTTCGATGCAACGGATCGCAGCAAATATACCAGCAGGCCCTGCGCCTACAATGATAACCGATTTTCCATCTTTGACCGACTTGAAATTATTTTCGTAGATTTCAGGGATAGGCAGTTCATCGATGTAGTAAATAATGCGGGTCCGGTAGACTACCTGCCTACTGCGGGCATCAATTGAACGTTTTCTGATTTTGTATCCTTTGATTTGCTGGGGTTGAACGCGTAGGGTTTTTATACCTTGTTGTAGAATATAGTGTTCATCCTCCATTTTTTCAGGTGGTATCGCAATTTCGATTTCTTTTTGCATAGTATAAGGGGCTGGGTTTTTATCCCAAAACCGATACAAAGTTAATGAATATTGACTATTTGAAGATTTGGAAATAAAAATATTCTTATCTTAGTAAGAGCTTGGTATATGCTTTGATAGTGTAACCGTATAATTTGAATAGTATTTAATTCTTTGAACAATGAAAATTAAAAGATTTTTGGTCGCCCTATGTGGTTTATTTGCATTAGTATCCTTAAACTCCTGCGGCTATAATACAATGGTCTCGCAGGATGAGAATGTTAAAGGAAAATGGGCGCAAGTTGAAAATGCGTATCAACGTCGTGCGGATCTTGTTCCGAATTTGGTCAATACCGTAAAAGGGGCAGCAAAGCATGAAGAAAGTACCTTGACCGCAGTTGTCGAGGCAAGAGCTAAAGCAACCTCTGTAACGATTAATGCTGATGATCTGTCTGAAGAAAATATCGCTAAATTTCAAAAAGTTCAAGACGAGTTCAGTGGCTCATTGAGTCGCCTTTTGGCTTCTGTTGAAGCTTATCCTGACTTGAAGGCGAACCAAAACTTTTTGGAACTTCAAGCGCAATTAGAAGGTACTGAAAATCGTATTTCGACAGAACGTAGAGCCTATAATGAAGCTGTACAGCAATATAACACAACAGTACGTAGCTTTCCCAACAATTTAATGGCCGGCATGTTTGGATTTAAGGCAAAAGGTACATTTACTGCTGCCCCAGGTTCGGATAAAGCACCAACGGTATCATTCTAAGCAAATTGACAGCAATGAATGGGATGATGGATGATGCGGCTTTCGTAGAAGCTCATCATCCATTTTTTTTCGTTTTTTAATTAAGAAATATTTTTTGGACATTGATCAACCCTTTGGTGACTCGTCAAAGAATACACATATATATATAGATTATGGCTTTAAATTCTGAAGAACAAGACAAAATCGTCCACGCCATTAATGTGGCCGAAAATGAGACTTCCGGTGAAATTCGTGTGGTAGTAGAAAATCATTGCCCCGATGAGGTACATGATCGCGCAACTTATTATTTTTCCAAATTAGGCATGCATAAAACAGTATTGAAAAACGGTGTCCTTATTTATATCGCGTTGGAAGATCACAAGTTTTCCATTATTGGAGATAAAGGAATCCACCAGCGCGTGGAAAGTGATTTTTGGAACAGTACCAAAGATCTGATGGTGGCTGAGTTTAGGGAGGATCGTATTGTTGAGGGCTTGGTTAGAGGGATCGAACATGCGGGCAAACAGTTGGCAAAATTCTTCCCCCGAGAGCATGATGATATCAATGAACTGCCCAATGATGTCGTGTTTGGGGATCGTTAATCGTCAATTAGCAGGCAACAGCAACGCAGCTACTGCTTGTGGAATAAATGAATAAATATAAATAGCCGCGAAACTTCGAGGTTTACCGATTGCCTATAGAAGCACGAAGAATTGCTTAAGGCGGACAAAAAAATAATAGGATGAAATTTGTATTGAAATTATTTTCCCTGATTCGAATACCTGCTATGGCAATATTGCTTTGCACGTTGTCGATAGCCTCAGTATTGGGCCAAGATTTCCCAGAAGCATCAAACAGACTTGTCAATGATTATACCAATACGTTGACAGCGAATCAAAAGCAATTACTGGAACAAAAGCTACTGGCCTTTGAGGATTCTACATCCACGCAAATCGCGGTAGTTATGATGAATTCTACGGGAGGCTATGATATTTCTGATTACGCAGTACAATTAGCGAAGAAATGGGGAATTGGCAATAAAAAATATAACAACGGTATTTTATTGTTGGTCGCACTTGGGGATCGCGCAGTGACCATTCAGACTGGATATGGGATAGAGGGAGCTGTTCCCGACGCGATTGCCTATCGCATTATCGAGAATGATATTAAGCCTGCATTTCGTCAAAGAGATTATTACAAGGGAGTGGATGACGCGACCAGTTCCTTAATATCCTATACCAAGGGTGAATACAAAGCTGATCCAAAGCAACCAAAAGGAAAGGGCTCGGGATCTGTTATGTTTGTGATCATTATTGTGATTATCTTGATCGTTATTTTCTCGAATCGCGGCGGCGGTGGTGGCGGTGGCCGGCGTGTCATGAATGGGCGCGGTGCTTCTGATGTGTTTTGGTGGACATTGCTGAGTGGCCTTGGCGGCGGTGGCGGGCGAAGTGGTGGCGGCGGATTCGGTGGTGGATCGGGCGGTGGATTTGGCGGTTTCGGCGGTGGTGATTTTGGTGGTGGCGGTGCATCTGGCCGTTGGTAACATCTTTGCTAAAAAATGTTAAATAGCGCTTCCATGAACTGGAAATGTTTTACATTTATGTGGAGTATATAATTATGAAAAAGAGAATATTAATGGGTTTAAGCTTTTTACCAGCCTTATTAATGGCGCAAGAAAGCTACACCGTGACAGGGAAAGTAAATGCTACGTCGGACAAAGCGAAGGTGTTTATGCAATACATTACCAATGCAACCCGGCAGACAGATTCTGCGATGGTCGTAAAAGGTGAGTTTAAGTTCAATGGGCAGGTGGCCTCACCAACCAAAGGTATGATGATCTATTCACCAGAAGGCTTATCTTTCGCTGAACTTAGAAATAGTCAAAAGCAGCCTGAAACGGCACAGCTATATCTTTCTAAGGGAGTTATCAAAGTCGATGCAACCAAAGGGTTTAAAGATGCAACTATTTCGGGTACAACGCTTAACGACGATCTTATGCAGTATAAGGCTTTTGTAAAACCTTATTCGGACGCATTCGAAGCGTTGAATCAACAATATTACGCTGCTTCTGATACTCAAAAACAGGATCCTAGTTTCATCGAAGGTTTGCAAAAGCAAGCTGGTGAGATTTCTGAAAAAATGGAAAAATCAGATGCAGAATTTATAAACAAAAATCCGAAGAGCTGGTATACATTGGATTTATTGTCTGACAATCTCAATGGAGAGAATGTTACTGAATATGTAACTTCTTTCGAGAAATTGTCTCCTGAATTGAAAAGTTCCGAAAAAGGGAAGGAGTTGGCTGATCGCATTCAGAAATTGAAAGCCGTGGCTGTTGGTGCAATAGCACCGGACTTTACGTTGCCGGATACCACAGGAAAAAATATTTCCTTATCATCTTTAAGAGGTAAATATGTCTTGTTGGACTTTTGGGCGAGCTGGTGCGGTCCTTGCCGTCACGAGAACCCGAACGTGGTCGCAGCCTTCAATAAGTTTAAAGATAAAGGGTTTACGGTATTTGGTGTATCTTTAGATAATCCTGGTAAAAAGGATGCATGGGTGAAAGCCATCCATGATGATAATTTACAGCAATGGCCACATGTTTCAGACTTACAGGGCTGGAAATCTGCTCCGGTCAAATTATATGAAGTGCGAGGTATTCCACAAAACTTTCTGATCGATCCGTCGGGCAAAATTGTCGCATCAAATCTAAGAGGTGAAGCTTTGGAAGCGAAGCTGGCTGAATTGCTGAAATAACTCAATTCGTTTTCGGCTGCCATTAGGCCTTTAATAGCCCCTAATTGTTAAAATCATGTGATATGAGGATGCAATTAGGGGTTTCTTCTTAAGGGACCAAAAAAAATTATAATAATGAATAAAATAGTATTTCTGAGTATATTTTTGTGGAGTGTGATTGCCTCGTGTAGTGGTGATGAAGATAAGGGTATTCCTGTTGTGAACTTAGAAGCACTTCATGCCATTCCCCTGGATCATTCTATTGATCAATTGGCGAAGGACACTACCTTTATTGACGTTACGCTTCCGCCAAATGCCAGAATCGATCAGCTCTCCCAAAAAGAACTGGGAAAACTAAAAGCTGCTGCCTATCGCTTTTATCAGCATGTCACCTTAGAAGATAATCAATATCGCGTTAACCTTAAAAGCCCTGAGGTTTTACACTTATCTGATCAGGTGGTTAGAGCCTATGAACAGGCTATCAGTAATACGAATCATTTCGCTGACTCGATGGCAAAAGCAGGTCAGGCAATACAATTGCCCCCTGTGTCAGAGCAATACCTAAATAATTTGCTTAAGTAGTAATTTTTATGAGATCGTGTGCTATAGTTCGTTTTGTGCTAATAAAGCGAAGAGTTTAAAAGTCAAGTAAGTTTCCTTTATAGCTGCAATAGTGTTTTGGGGAGATCTGTATAAAGTCAAAAAAAAACGTGGCTGTCCAAAAGGTTGGACAAGCCACATTTTTTTATATGAAGTTGAGACTAAACGATATCTTTTACAGCGAAAGGATCTCGATGATACGAAGCAAATCTTCGTTCATTTTTACATGGTGTTTAATGGCGCTTTTAAAAGGAGTAAATCTTACCTCACTGCAGATTAGTCCGGCCATTTCACCTCTGCGGCCTTGTAGTAAAGCCTCTACGGCAGCTACGCCAAGCCTGCTTGCTAAGACACGATCCATACATGTCGGACTTCCACCACGTTGAATATGTCCTAAAATAGAAAGCCTAACATCGTAATGTGGGAAATTTTCCTTGATTTTTTCTGATACAACCATACCCCCTTCTTTATCACCTTCAGCAACGATAATGATACGGGATGATTTATTTTTACGCGTCTTGTCGAGCCTTTTCATGATTGCGTCATAGTCCACTTCAAACTCAGGAACCAAGACTGCTTCTGCGCCGGTACTGATTCCTGAACGGACGGCAATAAGACCTGAATCGCGTCCCATTACTTCTATCACAAATAGCCTATCGTGAGACTCGGCAGTATCGCGAATTTTGTCTACAGCTTGGATAACAGTATTAATGGCTGTATCATAGCCAATAGTAAAGTCTGTGCCGGCCAAATCGTTGTCGATTGTACCTGGAAGGCCAATAATAGGAAAATCGAATTCTTCAATAAATTTGGATGCGCCCGTAAATGTACCATCCCCGCCGATAACCACCATGGCATCAATACCGTGGCTGCGTAAGTTTTCATAAGCCTGTTTACGTCCTTCTATCGTTTTAAAGGCTTCGCTACGGGCAGTTTTAAGGATAGTGCCGCCACGTTGTATGATATTCGCTACAGATTTGGCATCCATAGGGACAATCTCTCCATTAACAAGACCATCATAACCTCTTCTTACACCAAATACTTCAAGATTATTGTAGATTCCCGCCCTAACAACAGCGCGGATACCAGCATTCATTCCTGGAGCATCTCCTCCAGATGTCAGAACAGCAATTTTTTTAATGTTACTCATACGTACTCAAACTTAGCTTTTTTCAAGCGTATATACAATTATATTTCCTTTATTAGCTATCGCCAATAATGCTATTGGCAACTGGTAATGGCTTTTTTACTCCACTTTATTTCAGGTTAAGCTAAAGATAATGCAAACTTAATAATTACCTATATTGTTCATGTATGCTATTCTTGTCGAATGTCTCCAATCGTATACGGACTATTTCTTTGCCTTAAAAGCGTCAATTCCACTCTGAAGGAAAGCAATATATTCTGTAACGTTATAGTTTGCACCTGTTTTCGGGACCAATACGGTTCCGGATGAATCGACGATCACGTATAGTGGTTGCGAATTGCTGTCGAAAGTCGAGGCTTGGAAATCACTGTTTTTATTTCCTATCGTTTTTATCTTTTTCCCACTGTATTTTGAAATAAACTGCTCACTTTCCGGTAATTTGGTTTTGTCATCGACAAATAATTCAGCCATAATAAACTCTTCCTTCAATAGTTTGGCAACTGCGGGATCAGTCCATACATTGGCTTCCATTTTCCGGCAATTGACACAATTCCAGCCTGTGAAATCAATGAGTACCGGCTTATTTTGCTCTTTTGAAGCTGCTAGAGCTTCCTCATAATCGTAATAAGGATCAAATCCTTTTGGCGTGCCCCGTTCATGAAAGATTTCAGCGTATTTTTTGACCTTACCATCGCTATGCGCTGGTGAACCGCCTACTCCAGTAGACAGGTCAAAATCCTGAGTTGCTGTAGGGGGAAGGAATGCCGAAATGGACTTCAATGGCGCACCCCATAATCCGGGTACCATATAAATGACGAATGCGAATACAATGACAGCCAAGATAGTTCTCGGTACAGAAAGAAATTTTAGTTCACTGTCGTGGGAAAACTTAATTTTTCCAATAAGATATAATCCCATCAGGCCAAAGATAGCAATCCATAGTGATAAGAATATTTCTCTATCTAGCCAATTCCAATGGTAAGCCAGATCTACATTTGAAAGGAACTTTAATGCTAGTGCGAGTTCTAAGAAGCCGAGTACGACCTTTACCGAATTTAGCCACCCGCCCGATTTGGGGAGGGATTTTAGCATCGATGGGAACATCGCAAATAAACCAAAAGGAATGGCAAGCGCTATGGAGAAACCGAGCATACCGATTGCGGGAGCTAGGCGCTCTCCTTTTGAGGCAGCTTCTACCAATAACGTTCCAATAATGGGGCCGGTACAGGAGAACGATACCAGCGAAAGGCTAAAGGCCATAAAGAAGAGGCCTATTAGGCCGCCTTTATCGGATTTGGCATCCATTTTATTGACGAAAGAGCTCGGTAAAGTGATCTCAAAGGCACCAAAAAAAGACGCGGCAAAAACAACCAATAACAGGAAGAATAAGAAATTAAATATCCCATCTGTTGATAAAGCATTTAACGCGTCGGAACCGAAGGAAATGGTGATGACCATTCCTAAAGCGACATAGATGACAATGATGAAGAGGCCATAAAGTAGTGCCTTGCTGATACCGCTAGTCCGACTTCCTGCTTGTTTCGTAAAATAACTCACCGTTAGGGGCAACATTGGAAATATACAGGGCATAAGTAGTGCTGCAAAACCACCTACTAATCCGGCAATAAATATGCTCCAAAGTGATTTCTTTCCCGTTTCTGGATTGCCTGAGGAGGCGTTTATTTTAGCTGGAGCGGTTTTACTGCTATCCTGGCTAACCGTCGTGTCGGGTGAGGCTGTAAAATTAAGGTCTTCCGGTACTGCTTCAACTGCATTAGATGTGTCCGGTGATGATTCAAATTGAAGTCCTTCTGTACTCGCTAAGCTATCTTGTGTCGATGCAAGCGTCGCTGTTGTTAACGAAAGACTGAAAAAAGCAATCAGAAGTAAAATGAATGTATTTTTTAACATGCGTATGTATTTCAGATGTTAGGTTCAAAAATAAAAAAAGGCGATGAGAATCGCCTTATTAATTTATCCGTATAGAATCATTTTTACTATTTGATTGTCACAGCAAAAGCATATTCATCTGGAGGAAGACATTGTGAAGCATCACATGCTTGCCACTCGACTGTACCTTTAACTGTTGCAGTACCTTTGTTTAACGTTACTTTTTGTTGAAATATCACTTCATTTGTAAAGTAACCTACATCCATTTTAAATACGTCTTCATGTTTCACTTTTGGTTTTGGCTCAGCAGTTTTACCAACCACGGTATAATCAGCCGCTTTAGCAAAGGTGAAAGAAGTTGGGATAGGTCCACCATCTTTTATATTTTGTGAATAAATGTGCCATCCATTTTGGATGGTTGCTTTTACATATACGACAGCTTCTTTGTTATTTAACTTTTTGCTGGCCACTGTCCATTTTACTGGTTTGTGAATTTGAGCGAATGCTCCCGTAACTGCAAACATCACTGCAGTCATTAACAGTATTAATTTTTTCATCAGACTTTAATTTGTTCTTTCTTTTTCCGCTACAATTATTGCAGTGTGTTATTTTTATTAGATACGCTGGGTGAATAAAGGTTTAATCACGCTTTTGACAAAGTTAGAACAAAGCTTTGATATTTCTAAAAATGGGTTCTGCTTTTTTTTGTAAAGATCAAGAGATAAGATGCGTAATCTCTTTGATATCAAATTCTTGTAATCGGTTATCTAATAAAATCTTTAGTTTACCTTCGGCAGATACCTGCTGAATAATGCCCGTTTGCTTGGTGCCTGCGATTAAAAATGGTTTTTCTTCGCCTTTCCAGAATAATAATTCGTTGTATTTGTTTAGCTGATAGTGGGATCCCTTGTGAAAGAGGTTCAAATATTCCAGTTGTATCCTTTGATACAGCTCATTCGCTAAATCCTTTATGTCGTAATCGGTTTGATCGGTTAGGCATGCTAAAGAGGTTATTGTTGACGTTGTGTCAAAATTAGTTTGATTGATATTTATACCGATTCCTATGATAGCGCTATTGATATTATGGCCTTTTAATGTATTTTCTATTAAAATACCGGCTATTTTCTTTGAATTGACGTAGATATCATTGGGCCATTTTACGGCAACAGGCTGCTCAACTTTGGTTTTCAACCAGTTGGCGGTGGCAATGGCGATGGTAGCCGAAAGAGAGAATTGTTGCGCTATTGGTAAGAAATAGGGCCTCAAAAGGACAGATGTCGTGAGATTTTTCCCCGGTTCACTTATCCATGAGCTTCCTCGCTGGCCTTTACCTTGGAACTGTTCTTCTGCTAAAATGGCAGTCCCTTCCGCTAGTGGCTTGAATTTTGACAATAATTCCCTGAGATAATCGTTTGTAGAGGCGACTTTGTCAAGATATATTGTATTTTGGCCGATGATAAGTCCCGAAATATTGTTATTTTGCAAACTGAAAGTATTAAATAAATATTAAGTCAAAACTATCATATTTTTTAATGAGTAAAAATAAAAGTACAGAATTGTCCCAACGTCTATCAGAAATTATCGTTTACGGTATGCAAGAAAAGAAAGCAAACGAGATTGTTCGTTTGGATTTAAGAGATCTTCACAGTTCTGTTTCTGATTATTTTGTTATTTGTCATGCTGATTCCAACATTCAGGTCAATGCGATAGCAAAAAGTGTCGAAGACGAAGTTTACAAGACATTTGGTCAAGAACCCCAATATAAAGAAGGACAATCCAATGGTGAGTGGTTGATTTTGGATTTTGTGGATGTGGTTGTACATATCTTTAAGACCGAAAAACGAGCGCATTATGGTATCGAAGATTTATGGGGAGATGCAGAGATTCAGCATTTCCAGAGCGCCTAATTGTCTTCAATTAAAATTTATCAAGAAAATATAATTACGATATAATGAAAAAAATCCCGAGTAGTAAGGTAAGCCCAAAACCGCCAAAATTTAATTTTGTGTGGCTTATGATTGCCATGTTTTTAGGTTTTTTTGCCTTACAGTACGTTTTTGGAGAAAACCCAGCTAAGGAAGTTAGCTATAGCGATTTTGAGACACGCATGTTGAACACAGGCTCTGTAGAGCGCCTTGTCGCTTATAAGAAGAATGATCTTGTAGAGGTTGAGGTGTATCTGAAGAAGGGCTGGAAAGATAACCCTAGTTTTAAGGATGCTGTAAAGACCTCCGATCCTTTACCAAGTTTATCTGGGCAAGAGGACAAAGGACCACAATATATTTTTAAAGACGCTTCTCCCGATGTTTTGGAGAAAAAGTTAGCTGCTTCGCAAGCTGAGTTAGCGCCTGGTACACCAAAGGTACAATTAACGTATGATGACCGTTCTAATCCATGGGCGAGCTGGTTTATCACCTTTATGTTGCCATTATTAGTGTTGGCTGCGATCTGGATTTTCTTGATGCGCCGTATGGGCGGCGGTGCCGGCGGTGGTGGCGGTGCTATCTTCAATATTGGTAAGTCGAAAGCTCAATTATTTGATAAAGAGGCTCAGATCAATATTACATTTAACGATGTGGCTGGTCTTGAAGAGGCGAAGCAGGAAGTTATGGAAATTGTGGATTTCTTGAAAAATCCGCGTAAGTATACAAATCTTGGAGGTAAAATTCCAAAGGGAGCATTGCTTGTAGGGCCTCCAGGAACAGGTAAGACATTGCTAGCAAAAGCTGTGGCTGGTGAAGCTCAAGTGCCATTCTTTTCACTATCGGGATCCGACTTTGTGGAAATGTTTGTGGGGGTAGGTGCATCTCGTGTTCGTGATTTGTTTAAACAAGCTAAAGAGAAAGCGCCTTGTATCATTTTCATTGATGAGATTGACGCAATTGGTCGTGCCCGGGGCAAGAATTCAATGATGGGTGGAAATGACGAGCGTGAAAATACGTTGAATCAATTGTTAGTGGAGATGGATGGTTTTGGCACGGATTCGGGTGTTATTATTTTAGCAGCTACTAACCGTATCGACGTATTGGATACGGCATTGCTGCGTCCGGGACGTTTCGACCGCCAAATTTCGATTGATAAGCCAGATTTGATCGGCCGTGAGCAAATTTTTAAAGTGCATCTTAAGCCTCTGAAATTGTCGGCTGAGGTTGATGCAAAAAAATTATCTGCACAGACTCCTGGTTTTGCAGGCGCAGAAATCGCCAATGTATGTAATGAGGCCGCACTTATTGCTGCCCGTAAAAATAAACCGGAAATTGATATGCAAGATTTTCAGGATGCAGTTGATCGCGTGATCGGTGGTCTTGAGAAAAAGAATAAAATTATCTCTCCGGAAGAGAAACGTATTGTCGCTTATCATGAAGCTGGGCATGCTATTGCTGGCTGGTTTTTGGAACATGCAGATCCTTTGGTTAAAGTATCTATTGTGCCCCGCGGTGTGGCTGCTTTGGGATACGCACAGTATCTTCCCCGCGAGCAGTTTTTATATACGACAGAGCAGCTTATCGATAGCTTATGTATGACCATGGGTGGTCGTGTAGCTGAAGATATTACTTTTGGAAGAATTTCAACTGGTGCTCAAAACGATTTGGAGCGTATTACGCAGCTTTCGTATGCAATGATTGCGATATACGGTATGAATGACAAAGTGGGAAATGTTTCTTTCAGAGACAGCTCGGAGGCATCGTTCCAAAAGCCATATTCTGACAAAACGGCAGAGTTGATTGATGCAGAGGTTCGTAACTTGATCAGCGATGTTTATGCACGTACTAAACAGTTATTGCTGGATAAACGTGAAGGACTGATCAAAATAGCGGAGAAGCTATTGGAAAAGGAAATCCTCTTTCAATCGGATTTAGAAGAGATACTAGGGAAGCGTCCATTTGAAACCAAGACTACTTACGAGGAGTTTGTGAATGGTGCCGATGGTGGGGGTGTACCACAAACAGATTTACCCTTAGATATTCATCCGGACGAAGCGCGATCCAGCGATGGTCCGAGTTCAGACAATCCGTCAAATAATTTGAATTAATTTGAATGTTGCAGCGCTAGAATCATCTAGCGCTGCATTTATATATTTGCGCCATGAACGTGAAGAACGCAACTGCGAAGGAGATAATGTTAAAACGGGTACGTCAGGCATTACTACAAAAACATGATAATCCCCATCCGAACTTTAAGGAAACTGCTCTTTACCGTGAAGAGGATGAATTGGTGGATCTTGTTTTTGTACGTGAATTGACCGCTGCGGGAGGCAAATTTCTATATTGTGATGGCGAGATCGGTCTGATTGAAAATTTGATTTCGTTGACCGAAGTAAATAGTATTAAAAATATCTATGCTTGGGAACAAGGTATTCAAAACTTACTCAGTCCCTATGGTTTTCCCTTTTTGAAAACAGAGAAGGATTTTGAATTGGCAAATGCCAGTATCACCTCTTGTGAGGCTTTAATAGCTCGTAATGGAAGTGTTATGGTGAGTAATGCAAATGCTTCCGGACGGCGGTTGAGTATATATCCCCCTATTCATATTGTCGTTGCCAAGGCTTCGCAATTGGTCTGGGATTTGAAAGATGCTTTGGCTTATATGCAGAAACGTTACGGTCAGGAGATTCCGACGATGATTTCCACCATTACAGGCCCGTCCAGAACGGCTGATATTGAGAAGAGGTTGGTTTTGGGAGCACATGGGCCAAAAGAACTTTATGTTTTACTTTTAGAGGATCGATTTTAGAAATTATTATGCTATTAACTTATTTAACCGAAACGCCTGTTGCGAGTATTATCTTCTTTTTTACGATCGCCGTCAGCGTCTATACTTTTTCACATGAACAACTTTTCGGCAAACTGATGTTGCATCCCTACAGTATTGCACGCAACCGCAATGTCTTTACGATCCTGACAAGTGGTTTTGTGCACAAGGATTGGGGACATCTGCTGTTTAATATGCTTACCTTTTACTATTTTGGGTTTGGTTTAGAAGGTATACTTGCTGCTGCAAGTCCCTATGGCCATATCTTATTTGCTGTTATTTATGTAGGCAGCTTGATCCTGAGCGATATTCCAACCATCGTACAGCAGAAAAATAATCCAGGTTACTATAGTTTGGGTGCTTCAGGTGCCATCTGTGCGGTGCTGTTTAGTTATATTCTTTTCGACCCTAAAGTGACCATTGGGGTAATGATGATTATTCCCATGCCAGCTTACTTATTTGCATTTCTGTTTTTAGGTTATTGTGTATGGGCGTCCAAAAAGGGACAGGACGGTATTAATCACGATGCCCATTTCTTTGGTGCGCTGTCGGGACTAATCCTGACGATCATCTGTTTTCCATGGGTTATCAAACATTGTCTGGCACAATTCTAAAATTTTCCGTTCCAGGTTTCCCGATCTAAATTTCTGTATTGGATTGCTTCAGCGATATGGTGGTTATCAATTGTAGGGCTATTTTCCATATCAGCGATTGTGCGGGCAACCTTTAGTATTCTATCGTATGCTCTTGCGGATAGGCTGAGACGCTCGATTGCAGTTTTGAGCAATTTCCTTCCGGCTTCGTCAATCTGGCATATTTCTCGCGTTAATCGGGTACTCATTTGTGCATTACAATGTACGTCTGGGAAGGATTTAAAACGTTCTTTCTGGATTTCGCGTGTCTGAATGACCCGACGGCGTACCGTGCGGCTATCATCTACAGAGCGTGTCGTACTCAATTCGTCAAATAGCACGGGGGTGACTTCGATGTGCAGGTCTATACGGTCTAAAAGTGGTCCTGATATTTTGCTTAGATAACGCTGGACGGTGTTAGTGCCGCAGATGCATTCTTTCTCGGGGTGATTGAAATAGCCACAGGGGCAGGGGTTCATGGCAGCAATGAGCATAAAACTTGCGGGGTACTCGACGGTAAGTTTAGCTCTTGATATCGTAATTTGACGCGATTCCAGCGGCTGACGCATGACTTCGAGGACGCTCCGTTTAAATTCTGGCAATTCGTCAAGGAATAATACGCCATGATGGGATAAAGAAATTTCACCCGGCAATGGATTTGAGCCGCCGCCTACCATGGCTACATCGGATATTGTATGATGTGGAGAACGAAAGGGCCGTGCAGTGACGAGGGAATCTTTCGCCTTTAGATTTCCAGACACAGAGTGTATTTTGGTTGTTTCCAGCGATTCGGTCATATTGAGCGGGGGAAGGATCGTTGGTAGTCTTTTTGCCAACATGGTTTTTCCTGCGCCTGGCGGACCTATTAAAATAAGGTTATGTCCACCAGCTGCTGCGATTTCCAGCGCTCGTTTGATATTCTCCTGTCCTTGTACATCAGAGAAATCGACGTCATAAATGGCTGTATCATCCTGAAAAAACGTTTGTATGTTAACTTTTGTAGGCTCGATTGTTACTGTATTGTTGAGGAATTCCACCACTTGGGTCAGATTTTCTACACCAATAACATCGATTTCGGTGACGATAGCTGCCTCTTTTGCATTGGCTTCAGGTAATATTATTCCTTTAAATCCTTCTTTGCGCGCCTGTAATGCAATTGGTAGAACACCACGTATGGGCTTAATACTTCCGTCTAATGATAGCTCGCCTAAGATAAGATAGTTTTCCAGACGGATATTTGTGATCTGCCCGGAAGATGCTAATATGCCTATTGCGATTGATAGGTCATAACTTGAACCTTCTTTACGAATATCTGCGGGTGCCAAGTTGACAACGATCTTTTGGCGCGGCATGTGAAGTTGACAGGAATTAATGGCACTTTCGATACGTCTTAAGCTTTCTTTAACGGCATTGTCAGGCAGGCCGACGATATAATAATGGAGGCCAGTAGATACGATTACCTCGACGGTAATTGTGCAGGCATTTATCCCATAGACGGCGCTGCAATAGGTTTTATTTAGCATAATTTTCATAATCGATTGATTTAAAGATACTAAAAAATTGAGTAAGTTAATAATTGTTGGGTGAGATATTGAAGGCGGATCCAGGATTATCGAAAAAAATGATTATATTGTTAATATAGTTCTTTATTAATAATGGATAAAAAGCATTGTTTGGCAAACGATTTGCTTTGGTAATTGTATTATTAACGAGGACTAGATTCGTCGTAATAGATTTAGAACTTTAAAAGAAAAAGAAATGAATGACACAAGTAAAGTAGCTTTGGCGTTATTGGCCGGTCTTGCCGCGGGTGCAGCTTTGGGAGTTTTGTTTGCTCCAGATAAAGGGTCGGATACAAGAGATAAAATAAATGATTCACTAAGCGATTTGAGTGATGCTATTCGGGAAAGAGCGGAGGAGCAATTTGATCAGTTGAATGATTTCAAAGAGAAAATTGTTTCTACATTGAAGGGTAAGTTAAATCAGGCAGAAGAAGTGCTGGATGATGATATCATCGAACATGCATAGTTCGCAGATTATTCAAAAGAATAATTGGTGTAGAGTACATATTATCAGGCTATTTCGCGAGATAGCTGTTTTACGATAGCTGCGCGCTCTTCATGTGTGTAGAGTAGTGCTGTGTTGCGATTATAAGATACAGCGTTTTCGTTTTTTTAGTTATGGGCTGAAATAGCCTGAATAAATTTTAGATGCATGGAAGAAGAAAAATTTTCACTAAGTGGTACGTTTCAAAAGACTAAGGAGTATATTGACTCCCAATTTAAACTTGTCAAATTAAAAACCATTGAACGGTCTTCTCGTTTAATTGCAAGCTTAGTGGTAGATGCAACTAAGCTTATTTTTACCTTATTTGTTCTGTTTTTCTTATGTTTAGCTCTAGGTTTTTGGCTAGGAGAGTTATTGGGCAGTTATTCATTGGGTTTTTTGGCAACAGCAGGTATCTTTTTAGTGATAATTATCTTAATACGCGTTTTTGAGCCTATACTGGAAGCAAAATTTATGGATCTTTCCATTCGACGTTTTTTGGCTAAATGGAACGATGAAATTGAGGAAGAAGAGGAAGAACTGCATAAAGAAAAACTTGATAGAGAAAGGGCTACAAATGAACAATAAACAGACCAAAATACGGAATTTACAAGAGCTTAAAGCTGAAATATTGCGCTTAAAAACGCTAAAGAATGAGCAGGAGCTATACCTAAAGGCTCAATTTACGTTGCTTAATAATAAAATAGAGGCCCCCATTCGTTTTTTCAATACCTTAAAAAATAATATCCCAGGAGCGAATATTATACAGCAGATGTTTGCCAAGAGTAATAATCCAGATTCTGATTGGTTAACAAAGACTTTACGTATTGGCGTACCGTTTATAATGAACAGATTGTTTCTGAAAAATACAGGGGTTTTTAAAAAGGCGCTCATGCTGCTGTTATCAGAACGGGCGGTTGGGCAAATCAATCAAGATAAAATCAGCGGTCTTATTGGAAAGTTAACGAGTTTTATTCGACCTAAGAAGAAGAAGAAAAATAAATTTGCCCAAACGGAAAATGCTGCTATAAAGGACGAAGTAAATGAATACGGCATCCCTTCTTACAGCGAGACATATTAATGTGATATTGTTTTCGCTATTCGGCTGCTTCTTTTTTCAAAAAATCAGTATAAGCGAGTTGAATGCCCTCCCGAAGGTTAACTTTGTGCTTCCATCCGAGTGCATGTATCTTTGATACATCCATGAGTTTGCGTGGTGTGCCATCGGGTTTGGAACTGTCAAAAGTAATATTACCTGTGTAACCAATTACATCTTTAATCAATTCTGCGAGATCCTTTATGCTTAGATCTTTACCTATACCGATATTGACAAATTGCTTTTCATTGTAATGATTCATTAAAAAGACACAAGCGTCTGCTAGGTCATCAGAGAAAAGAAATTCTCTTAAAGGAGTCCCCGTACCCCAGATAACAACATCATCTCGCTTATTGACTTTTGCTTCGTGGAATCTACGGATCAAAGCTGGTAAGACGTGTGAATTTTGAGGATGATAATTATCGTTGATGCCATATAGATTTGTTGGCATTACGGATATATAATTGCAACCATATTGGTCCCGGAACGCTTCTGCCATTTTTATACCTGCAATTTTGGCGATTGCATAGGGTTCATTCGTTGGTTCTAGGGTGCCCGTCAGTAACATGTCTTCATTTAAAGGCTGGGGAGCCATTTTCGGATAGATGCAGCTAGATCCTAAGAACATTAACTTTTTAATGTTATTGTCGTAGGATGATTTGATGACATTATTTTGGATGGCTATATTTTCATAGATAAAATCTGCGCGATAGGTATTGTTTGCCATAATCCCACCAACCTTAGCGGCAGCGAGAAAAACATATTCAGGTTTTTCTTCGTTGAAAAAGTCAGCTACTGCTTGTTGATTCCGCAGATCTAATTCTTGAGATGTCCTGGTCACGATGTTGCTGTATCCAAGTTCTATTAATTTGCGATGTATTGCTGATCCGACCATTCCTCGATGGCCTGCTATGTAAATTTTAGCGCCTTTTTCCACGATAAGTTATTGAGTCCTGCAAACTTAGATAAATTGCTTTTTATATGCAATATAAATCGCCCGTATGAAAGTGATTTATTGATCGCTCTCTCTTTAGTCTATTCGCTTCATGATTATTCGCCAATCAATGGTATATTTCCTAGGATAAGATTTATTTTTTTAAGCGGGAATATAAGGTTATTTTTGCGGGATATTTATTGAAAATGGGAAAGGACAAACTACGTAAATTTGCTGAAGTTGCTACTTTTGAAAATGTAATCCAACTTGACGCAGGCAAAGAATATAAAGGGAAATGGGCAGAGAAACAGTTTGGTAATAATAATCCGGTTGTTTTGGAACTTGCTTGTGGCAAAGGAGAATATACTGTTAATCTGGCGAGACTGTTTCCGGAGAAAAATTTCATTGGTATTGATTTTAAAGGTAATCGTATTTGGCGTGGTGCTAAAACAGCTTTGGAGGATGGCATTCGGAATGTTGCTTTTCTTCGGATACAGATTGAAACAATCCTTGAATATTTTGCCGAAAATGAAGTTGATGAAATCTGGATTACCTTTCCTGACCCTCAGCCTCAGGATAGCAGAGAGAAAAAGCGGCTGACAGGACCAAAGTTTTTGGAGCGTTATAAATTCATTATGAAACCTGATGGGATGATGAATCTGAAAACAGATAACGACGGCTTTTATGCGTATACGCTGGAGCAGATCGATTTACAGAATCTAAAAAAATATAAAGAGACTACCGATCTTTATCATTCGGATTTAGTGGATAATGTTCTATCAATCAAAACTTACTATGAAAAAAAGTATTTAGCTGATGATAAGAATATCAATTATGTGAAATGGAGTTTCGAAAAAAGCTAATGAACGAATTTATTACATAATAGAAAGTCTAAACGAAAGTTTGGGCTTTTTTTGTTTAGTGGCGATATGACTTATTGCTGTGTTTGTTGGTTGTAAATTGATTTATAGGGCTTTTTGGAGGCCCTTTTTTTGTTCGATGGCAACTTAAATAATTTCGATTTATTTCGTTTTCTAAATATTATTAATTATTTTCGATTTGAAAATTAAAAATAACCAACGAAATATCGCATTAAAGCGAGCCTAATGCATGATAATTCCTTCAAAGTGGATCTCAAAGCATTTTAATTACAATTGAAACCATAATAGTGTGATGAAAAGAAATGCTATTCGAAATAATTGTTAACAAAAAGAAAACATTAAGTTAAAGCAAACTTTTTGTTAGGGATATATTTTTGTGCCAAATTGAAAATTAACAATTTACACCAATAACTATGTTTAGTATTAACCCTATCCAAATTAATCTGCGGCACGCCTCCTCGAAAGTGCTATTTGCGGCTTTAGCAATTGCGTGCAATATGGATGTAGCTAAGGCGATGGTTCCATTAGAACGAGGCCATTGTGTTTTTCATGATTTTAATCAAGGGAAGATTAAGATTAAAGGAAAAGTTGTCGATAATCAAACGAAGGAGCCACTAGCATCTGTATCGATACTTTCAGGTGGAGTGACGAAGGGGTCTACGGATCGTAACGGAAATTTTGAGGTAGATATTGAAGTAGGGGGAAAGATCCGTTTTCAGATGATCGGTTATGAGGCTCAAACGCGAACTTACGAGGCTGCTCAAGGTAATGTCCATATTGGGTTAAACCCAACATCTGAAGCAATTGATGAGGTTGTTGTCACTGCTTTGGGGATTAAACGTGAAGAAAGAGCCTTGGGATACTCAGCAACAGTACTAAAAGGCGATGACTTGACAGGAGCGCTTTCTAACAATTGGATGGATGCATTGTCAGGTAAAGTTGCAGGTGTTAATCTAATGCGATCTAATGCAGGACCAGTAGGTTCGACAAAAATTATCTTGCGTGGGGAAGCAAATCTAAATGGTGATGCTGGAGCGTTAATTGTTGTAGATGGAATTGTGATAAATGGGGGAAGTGGTAGACGTGTAGGAGGATCTTCAGGCTCTGTTTACGGCACAGGTTCAGATAACATGCCCGCCGACTACGGGTCAGGTATGGATGACATAAATCCGGAAGATATTGAAAATATTACCGTTCTGAAAGGTCCGGGCGCTGCGGCACTTTACGGTCAGCGTGGGGCGAATGGAGCAATTATTATAACTACGAAGTCTGGAAAGAAGGGAAAGGGATTAGGTATTACTCTTAATAGTAATACAGCATTTGAATCGGTCAACCGCTGGCCAGATTTTCAGTATGAATATGGGCAAGGGACTGGCGGAGCTAATTATTATTCCTTCGGAAGTTCAGCTGATGGAAATAGTACGGGGGGGACTAGCTCCGCTTATGGTCCAAAATTTGATGGGCAATATTTTTTTCAGTATGATCCGCTAACGCAAGGCCAGGGTACCGAACGTACGTTATGGCAACCCTATTCAAATAGTAAAGAATTCTTCCAAACAGGAAGAACATTTACAAATTCACTAACAATAGACGGAGGTTCGGAAAAAACATCTGCACGGTTTTCTTATACTGATGTTCGAAATAAATGGATCACTCCAAATACGGGTTTCGATAAGACTGCATTCGCACTGTCGGCAACTTCAAAAATTTCAGACAAGTTAACCATAAATGCAAAGATTAATTACAATAGACGGTGGTCTGATAATTTGCCTGGAGCTGGATATGGCAATCAATCACTGATGTATTGGTTTATTTTTTGGCAACCTAATGCTGACTATAACTGGCTGCGCAATTATTGGAAGCAGGGATTGGAAGACAAAGCCATCCAATATCCATTTAGTTCATATCCTGAAAATCCATTTGCAATATCTCATGAGTTTATTAACAGGAATGATCGTAATACATTTACGGGTAATGCATCGGCCAACTATCAATTTAACAAAGAGCTCAGTTTAATGGTGCGTTCATCATTAGATTTCTTTGTTGAAGATCGTGCGCAAGAAAGACCATATGATTCTGGGACGAAGCTACCTGAAGGTAGTTATCGTTCGCAATCTTTGTTCTCAAAGGAAACAGTATTGGACTTTCTATTAAAGTATGAAAAGGATCTAAAAAGAGATATTAAATTCTCAGCTACGCTTGGCGGGAGTACACTACACAATCATTATAAAAGGGAGGCATATACTGCAGATGGCCTGACCTACCCAGGGGTATATAATTTGGCCAATAGCAAGTATGGCGTAATCTCCGATCAAAAGTTTTATAAGTTTGTCACTAATAGTGCGTATGGAATGGTCACAGCTTCTTATAAGAATTTTCTTTACTTAGATGCGACTGGACGGATGGATTGGAATAGTACTATGGCTACACCGGTTAACTCGCAAAAAAAATTGGGATTAATCTATCCTGCATTAAATGGTAGTTTTATTCTTTCTGAAGTTGTGAAATTGCCCAAAGTCATTAATTATGCAAAATTGAGAATTTCAGTTGCTGAAGTTGGAAACGGAGGTCAAGATCCTTATATGCTACAGCAATTGTATGAACGAGGTAATGGATTATTACCTGGTTCTGTTACCGCGTCAAGTCTATTGAAGAATCCCAATTTACAACCATTAAAAACGAGGTCTTATGAGGTTGGGACTGAAGCAAAGCTTTTCAAGAATAAATTAAACTTTGATCTAGCATTATATAGTTCAAAAACCTTTAATCAGCAACTAAATCGTTCATTAGATCCGTCATCCGGTTACAGGACGTTTAAGACTAATATGGGGGCGGTTCGAAATCAAGGTATTGAAGTGTCGGTGAATACCAATCAGATTAATCAAAAAGATGGTTTCAGGTGGTCAAGTTTAGTTACCTATACAGCGAATCAAAACAAAATAGTTGATTTACCGGATTCGTCATTGGTATTACAATATCGGTCTGTAGGTTCAGGGCAGATCGTTGCAAAACAAGGTGGAAGTATGGGGGATCTTTATGGGATAGGCTACGAGAGAGCTCCCGATGGTCAGGTTATCTACGATCCATCGACGGGATATGCCAAATTAACGAGTAATATTATTTATTTAGGTAACACACTACCCAAAGGTAAAATTAGTTTTGGTAATACTTTTGGCTATAAAAACTTCAATTTAAATGTTCTTTTTGACACGCAATGGGGGGGTGTGGGACATTCACTTACCCACTACAAATTAGCAGAACAGGGTAAAACCAAGAATACCTTGCCAGGTCGTTATAGTGGGATAATTGGCAATGGCGTTATTGATAACGGCGATGGAACATATCGAAAAAATGATGTTATTGCCACTAATATTGACGAGTATTATCGCTCTCACTTTGGGCAGGATAATGCAGAAGGAAGTACCTATCCAACTGACTTTATTAAATTCAGAGAAGCGAGGCTAGATTATTCTTTCAACAAGAAAATTATATCAAAATATGGCTTACAGCGCGTGACAGTAGGATTGTATGGTCGTAACTTATTTATATGGTCTAAGTGGCCCGCTTTTGATCCTGAATTTGGAACCTTGGATAATGGGGATATCGTCAAAGGATTTGAGATTGCTCAATTTCCTTCCACCAGAACTTATGGGTTTAACTTAATTGTTGGTTTTTAACATCTGATAGTCATGAAGAATTTTAAAATAATATTAATTGCAATTCTTGTAGTAGGATTAATGCAATCCTGTACAAAGAATTTCATAGAGACCAATACGAACCCGAATGAAACAGAAAATGCATATCCTTACCAATTTATGGCAAGCGCATTTATTAATTCGGTTTCTGCAAATATGAGCAGAAATAGGTCATTTAATAACGAATTAATGCAGGTTACTGTTTCAATTGGGGATGGGGATGGAAAAGTATTTCGCTATGACTTTAGAAGGAGTTGGGCAGACTACATCTGGGGCGCACATTATTCGGAGATTACAAACTTCAAGGAAATGTATAAAAAGGCGATAGAGCCGGTCACTTTCAATAGATCCTATCAGGCTATCGCTATTATTGGTCAAGTATGGCTTTATTCTATTTTGACAGATATGTATGGGGATATCCCTTATTCGCAGTCTAACTTGGCGGGAGATTCACTGATAGTAGAGCCGAAATTTGACAAACAAGAAGATATTTATTTTGATATGTTGCAAAGGTTGGACTCTGCAAATACGTTACTTCAAATAAAAGCGACTACCGAAACAATTGATGCGACTAATGACCCAATTTATAGAGGTGATTTGGTTAAATGGAGGAAGTTTAATAACTCTTTGTTTTTAAGGTTGTTATTGCGTGTCGCTGATAAAAAAAGCCTTCATCAGGAATATGTGTTGGACAAAATTAAAACGATTCTTTCGACTGAAAAAGATCGTTATCCCATCATGGCTAGCAACGATGACTCTGCAATTTTACGATGGACGAACGATGGAGCATATGTCTCGCCTTTCAAGTCAACCCGCGCACAGGATTTTAGAGCAGTTGCGTTGTGCTCTTTTTTCTTAGATTATTTAAGGGATACAAACGATCCTCGTATTGATATTCCAACCTATGGAACAGCAGGAATTAATCGAATGGGAATTGCTCCTGTCTCAGGTAATTATGTGGGTGTTCCTAGTGGATATGCAGCTGGATCAGAAGATTATTCTAAAATGTCCTATTTCTATTCTTTTGATCAAAACAATGGGGTTAATAGTTTGCAGACGGAGCCAATAACTGGTATGATCATGCCTTTTGCTGAATTGCAATTTATCAAAGCAGAAGCGGTATTAAAGGGATGGATTGAAGGGAATATAGAAGATTATTTTTACAGTGGAGTTGAAAATAATATAAAATTATGGATACCAACTTGGACAGTAACTGCGAAAGAGCATTTAGAGAAATCAGATAGAGAATGGAAAGATAACGTACCGTTTGCTGAAAAGATGGAACAAATTCACTTTCAAAAATACCAAGCATTATTTATGGCTGATATGCAACAGTGGTATGAATATCGCAGAACAGGACATCCTATATTGCCAAAAGGTAAGGGGTTACAAAATAATGGAGAAATGCCAGCAAGGATGTATTATCCAGTGATTGTGCAATCGGCTAATCCGACGAATTATAAACTTGCTGTCCAGCAACAAGGACCAGACGAAATTAATACCAAAGTTTGGTGGCAAAAACCTTAATTAAGAAGACATGACAAAGCATATATTTTTTTTAATAATAGTAGTTTTTGGAGTATTCAGCTTCAGTTCCTGTAAAAAAGACAGTCCTAGTTACCCTGGAGGTGAAGTTAGCGCTTACATTGGGATTTATGACGTGCGTACACTATTCAAGGGAACTCCAATTGAGTTGAATTTAGAGACTCTGGGTGGATCTTCAAAAATAACAGGGATTGTTACTTCAGATCATAGCGCAGGTAATTTACCGCATGGTGTGTTAGTGCTTCAGGATCGTAGGAGATTGGATTTATTGCGCGGAATTTCAATTCAAATGGGAGAAAAAGCCAACGAGTATTCTCCAGGCGATTCTATTGTAGTAGATTTGATAGGAGGAAAATTGCAGCGGTTAAATGGAATATTGCAGATAACAGATATTTCCAGTAATAAAATTGAAAAAATTTCTGATGGAAATCGCTATCAGGCGCTCCGCGTTACCGCTGATCAAATTTTGAAAGAGCCAACAAAATATGAAAGTACTTTAATTGTTCTTGTTAAGGGGGGATTTAGTTATACCCCAAGGGAAGGTCAAATACTTTCTGGTGATCAAAAAATAAATGACGGTTTCGGTTTTATTACGGTAAGAACTAATCCCGAATCTGAATTGGCGAATTTGCCTCAATATAAAATGGCGAACTATCTGGGAATATTATTTAACGAGGTATCAGGAGATAGTCTTATTCCTTATCAGTCCCTTAGAACAAAATCTGATCTTGTACAGATTAGGTCGGAATACAAAACACCTAAGGTGGTTGTAACGGGGCTTCTGAATGATCCTAGCGGCTCAACAGATGCAAACTATGAGTATATGCAGTTTTTAGCAACGGAGGATATTGATTTTTCCAAAACACCGTTCAGTGTTGTTACAACAAATAATGCAAATGCATCAACTCCTACCGGTATACCAATTAACGGTTGGGCCACAGGTGGCTTAAGGACTTACAAAATTAATCTGATAGTTGGTTCTGTAAAAAAAGGACAGTTTTTCTATGTAGGTGGCACAAATAAGTTAATTGCTGGTGAGAAATCTACGAGTATATCCGACGCACATTGGGTTGCCAATTACGATTATGCTAACAAAGCGGGATATGACTTCGGGACGAAAACTGGCAATTTACTCGCCAACAGCGGAAATGCTTTTGGAGTAGCTGTTTTTTCAACAATTCAAGTAACAGCTACAACTATTCCAGAGGATTTGGTATTTGTGAGTACAGGAGGGTCTCTAGTAAGTGCCAATGCTGGGTATCGTATCGCTAACACTGATTTTTATGATATTGTTAACCCGGTTACCTTAACTAATCAGCCATTCTATAGAAATGGAGATAATACCAAGGCATTTGTGTACGCATCTCCGTCGGCGGATACCTTTATTCAATTTAATGGGGAATTTAATATGACACTAGGAAGGTGGACAAAATCCCGCGTGCAAAATAATGTTTTGTTAACAAAAGAGTCTAAACTACAGGAGGTTGAAAATGAGTTGTCGACAAAGCTAGTTGAATAATTCGATTTGTAATAAAATACATTTAAAGCCGTTAATAGTTATTGTTAGCGGCTTTCTTATCATCATGCATTTTCTTAACTCACCGAAAAAATCGTTATCTTCATTATATAACTATAAACGAAGACTTATGAATTTAACAGATTTAGTTACAGGTGGAGTAGGTTCCAAAGTGATAGAGACTATTTCAAAAATAACTGGTGTCAGTGAATCTAAAGCAAAATGGATTGTAGCGGCAGCAGTTCCCTTGATGATTGCAGCACTGAATTACAACGCGAAAAACAAAGGGCAGGCAGAAAATATTGACAATGCTATTGATCAGCATAGCAATAGCGGGATACTCGATAAAATTGGCGATCTATTTGGACAAGGAGGAGCGGAGCAGAATGGTTCTGAAGATGGCAATAAAATTGTTAACCATATGTTTGGTCAAAATACCGAAGTAGTAACCCAGAATATTGCGGATAAAGCAGGCTTGAGTTCCTCACAGGTAACAGGGGTACTGGCCACGCTGGCCCCTATCGTAATGGGATATTTAGGGCAACAAAAGCAGGCTTCAAGTGGCGGTGGTATTGGCGATCTGATCGGTTCTGTGCTAGGAGGTGGAACACAACAGAATGCAGGTGGCGGTATGTTGGGGGGTATTTTGGGCTCTTTTCTAGGCGGTGGTCAAGAAGAACAAGCGCAAACAACGGAGCAGCCCACAGCGGGCGGTAGCATTACGGACATGTTGGGTGGACTAGCAGGCAGTTTTTTTGATAAAAATAACGATGGACAGGCGAAGGGCAATATTCTTGATTCAATCGCCGGTATGTTTGGAAAATAAGCTGTGTTAAGCTATTATTTTGTTTTGGAAAAGCGAGCATGAGCTTAAGCGGAGATGATACAGATCTTAAAAAGGATGAGGTCGGAAGTTACATACTTCCGACCTCATCACTTCTGTCCAATTCGTTTTAATCTTCAACCGATACTTTCGGAGGAAAATTTTTATGTTTTCTTTTGCTGATTTTATCAATATTGACGGGTTGAGGTACCTTGACATAATATCCTGTTCCGTCATATTCACGTTTATTTGGGTTCTCTTTACATGCTGTCGAGCAGCATCCGTCCATCTCCCAGCCGCACTCATCACACTGGGTGAAATGCTCATTACAAGTCGGGTTGGCACAGTTAATCATCTTCGTTGTATGCTTGCCACAATTAAAGCAAGTCGATACAACCGATGGGTTGACAGAGTTGATATCCACTGTAACACGGTTGTCGAAGACGTAGCATTGGCCCTCGAAATCCTCGCCACCAGCTTCTTTTCCATATTTAATAATACCACCATGTAATTGATAAACATCCTCGAATCCTTCTTTTAATAAAAGAGCAGATGCTTTTTCACATTTAATTCCTCCTGTGCAGTAGGTTAATATTTTTTTGCCTTTATACTTTTCAAGCTCTTTGATTTTTTCCGGGAACTCGCGGAAGTTTTCAATATCTAAAGTAACAGCATTTTTAAAATGACCAACATTGTGCTCGTAATTTGAACGTACATCCAAGACAACAACATCCTCTTGATCTTTCATCGCCAAGAAATCCTTGGGTTCGAGGTGAACACCTGTTTGACGGTTGGGGTCAATTTCTTTCGGATCACGCAACCCAGAGTGAACAATCTCGGCTTTATAACGGCAGTGCATTTTAATGAATGACGGTTCTTCGACATCGTCAATTTTAAATTCCGTTTTGTTAAAACGTCCATCCGCATAAATTGCATCCATGTAGCTTTTACACGCTTCAATAGTGCCGGAAACAGTTCCATTAAGACCCTCATCAGCGACAATGATACGACCGACTAGGCCCAGTGATTTACAAAATTCTAAGTGATCTGATGCAAATTTTTCGGCATCCTCGATAGGGCTGTAGCAATAGTACAGCAAAGTTTGATATTGTGTCATGATATTCATTGATACCGCTGCAAACGGCGTTTAATGCTAAAAATAAATTCTATGCAAAGCTACGAAAAATAATAAATGGAATAAAATGACCCTCGTCACCTTTTCTTCAAAGGTTCGAGGAGATACTCCAGACCGTTGAGTTTTATTTCATAGAGTGTCGCTAACTGTTGACCTAGTTTTCCCTTCGGAAAACCTTTTTGGTTGTACCAGACCAAATATGGCTCAGGAAGATTACATAAGGTGTATCCCTGGTATTTGCCAAACGGCATCTTGACTGTAACAAGCTCGGTTAAAATTTCAGGATTTAACATTAGTCTTGAGGTTTTCCATAATTAAGACGGTGCCATATGGCTTTTAGTGCAATAATCCCATGGTTGAATAGATTAGGAATAGCCCCATAGTAGTGTTTGAAAATAGCAAAACGCTCTTTCAAAGATTCCTTATGTTTTTGCTTTGACATTCCACCAACAAGATAGCGGGCCACATATTGCTGTGCATTAACTGATTTTTTTGACTTTTTGGCACAGCGAATAACCCAGTCAATATCGGCGCATAATTTATAATTGAGATCGTATGGCTCGGCTATGTCACGCTTGATATAGATGGCCTGATGGCATATATTCATACCATAGCGAAAGCTTTTCCAGTTAAAATAAGCTGGGACTTTATGTCTCCGTTCACCAACAATATTTCGATGTTCGTCTACAAGTATAGTTTCGCCATAAAGAATATCGGCGTTGTCACTCAGTTTAGCAAGGTTCTCAATGCTGTTGAGATCATATATTTCATCACCGGAATTTAGAAAAAGAACATAATCACCTGTTGCTAGGGCCAACCCTTTATTCATCGCATCATAGATGCCCTTATCTTTCTCGGATAACACGACAGAGATCTTATTGCTATATTTTTGGATGACATCTAATGTACCATCGGTTGATTGTCCGTCTATCACAATATACTCTATATTGTCATAGCTTTGATTAACAACAGATTTAAGGGTGTATTCTATGTCACGCACATTGTTGTAAACGACAGTTATAATCGAAAATTTAGGATGAGCAGACATGTTTCTTTATTTATTGAATGTGTTTATTTTCTTTTTAAAGAATCGGATGGCACGGTTGAACAACGATCCTTTGCGATGTGCATAAAAATGCTTGATGGCTTCGTAAGCTTGTTTGTTTTCTGAAATTTCCGTTGGAAAATACGCTACAGGATGTTCAGCTAGTGAAACCTGATAAGTTGATTCAGAAGCTGTATGTGTGCCCGAACCGTCGTTCCCAATATTCTGGGTCATCGAATTCCTAGGATACAAAACTAACCCATTTTTTCTGAATATGGAAGCATACCAGCGGATCGCCCAGGAGTTGATCTTTCCCGCCTTCAATTCCCGTACTTGTTTCCAAAAGTTTTCTTTACCCTCTATACTAAACTGATGGATCTGCGCTGCTGTAAAATCCGATACAATTTCATCAATGTTTGGGTTGAAATATTGCCAGGCGCGATCCCAGGTTGCCCAACCCCAACTGTTTGCCACTCGGAAAAAGAACGTCTCTGGCAGCTTATTTAAATCCTTTACCGGATAACTGTAGCCACTGATTTCCATGACCTGTTCTTGATCTTTATACCGCTCCAATGCTTTGTTAAAATAATCCAGGGCAAAAACTGAAGTTTCTAGATCGTCTTCTAAGACAATAATCTTTCCATGCGTATTGACCACTTTCGTAACACCGTCAATTACATTCGCTGCCAGACCCCAATTTTCTTTTCGTTCTACGATAATCACCTCTTTAAATTTCCAGGCCCTATTGATAATTTTTCGCACTTCATCAACTGCTTGAACAGATTTTTCATTTTTTGCAGCATCCGAATAGATGTAAAGTATAGTTTGGTCTGCCTGTTTATTTTTTTCTAATGCTGTAAGCGTTCTTATCGTATGATCAGGACGATTATAGACAAAAAGTATGACTGGAGCAATACTGTTCATGTGTCAAAAGATTGTGTTGAATGCTTTCTTGTTGGCCTGACGAGTCCGATAAACAGCACTCGTTTTTCCAAGTAATCTAAAAACAATAGTTAAATAGCTCTTTGCTTCAAAAAGATCTCCTTTAAAAAATGAAGATGCCATTTTCTTCAGGCTTGCCAATACCGCCATCGAAAAAGCTTTTACAAAAGTATAATTGATATTGCAATATTCAGTCAGATGATAGACAAATTCGCTTTTCATAAAAGCTTTGCGGTCTGTTTTGCGTTGCTGCCTATCGTGATAAGCCTTGGCTTCTTCAGCCAGAACAATGTTTAATCCGTAGTAATTGATGCGGTTGGCATAATCCTTATCTTCCCCATAATGAAAAAAGATCGGTGCGAAACCACCGACTTTTCTGATAACTGTGTTGGGGATCAACCAAAAGGCGGCATTGACAAAAGGACAGATCCGATAGGAATTTTTGGTGATGGCATCTTTTGTGTACTCAGCAAAGCCATGGTCCAGTGTAGCTTCTGTACCGTCGTGGTGAATCGGTGAAATAATGCCGATATTGTCTGTATTTACCTTGATTAAATTGGCGATACAGTTCCGATCCACCCAGGCATCCTGGTTGACCAAAAAAGCATAATCATATTCTTCTTTCAAAATAATTTCGAGGCCTATGTTGTTAGCTTTTCCAAACCCTAAATTTTCAGTACTTTCTATTAACCTTACTGTTGGATAATTTTCTTTGATGATCTGTGTTGTATTATCTGCAGAATTATTATCGATAACCAGAATATCTGTTGGATAAGTCGATGCCACAAGGCTAGGTAAGCACTTGTGGATCCAGGGCTCAAAATTATAAGAAACGATAATCGAGAGTATCTTAGCCATTTATTTTTTTCGGATAACTTTGATGAAATAGTGAGAGAGCTCTAATAGAATACCTGGTTTAAAGATTCTATTAACGATGATGTAGATGCATACAGCAGCTCCAATTGTACTGACAAACCGAAGATAGAGGTTAGGAATAGCGGCGGTGGCGTAATGAGCTGCTAGGCAGCTGATGGTTGCCAATAGTGCATAAGCAAAAATATCCCCTAGAAGGTAACGGAATGAATAGTTCATATACGGTTTGGCTGATGCATACCAAACGAATATCCAAAGCGCGTTTAATCCCGAGGTTAATCCAATGAGCAGTTCTAAACCTAATGATTTGCCAAAGAAGAGAATAGCGATTTGGAGCAAACCAAAAATGACTATATTCCGCATATAAACTTGAGGTTTTCCCTTGCTAATGATGAGGTTAGAAAAAACGTTGCTAACAGAATCAAATGCCGCTCCAATACAAAATATTTGAAGAAATATGGCACTTTGCGCCCATTTGTCGGTGATTGCAATCGAAATGAAATCCTGTGCTACAGTGGTTAAACCCAATAACATGGGAAATGCCAAAAAAGCAGTAAAAGAAATCAGTTTGCGAAACACCCTTACTTGCCTGTCTTTATCATCTTCTATCTCCTTTAAAATGGGCTGGGTCACATTATTGACCATATTGGTTAATATATTCTGGGCCATGATGCTCCAGCGATTTGGATTAACCGTGTAACCTAATTCTCCTGCAGTATAATGGCGTCCTAAGATTGCCGCATAGATATTTTTATTCAGGTTGATAAAGATGTTGGTAACCAGTATTTTACTGCTAAATCCTAAAATGTCACGAATGGGTCGGAAATCGAATTGAAAAGTTGGCCTAAATTTGGAAAAATACCAGAATCCGAGCATATTAAAGCCACTGTAGGATACAATTTGAATAGCGTACGCCCAATAAGCATAATCTTTATAAGCAAGATAAACCCCGACCACATTGGATACAATAAGTGCAAAAGTGCCCGTAACAACGCGTTCTTTTATTTTTAGATTCCTAAAGAGGTAGGCGTTATGGGCGATACCAAAACTTCCTAGCCAAAAGGACAAAAAGGTAAACCTGCTTAGTTCTATAAGTACTGGTTGGTTATAATATAGAGCGATAAGGGGAGCTGCGAAAAATAAAACAATATAGATGAATGTTCCAATCCCTACACTTGTCCAGAATACAGCGTTATAATCCTTATGTTCGACCTGCTTTTTATTGACGATACCGTAAACAAACCCACTTTCTTGAAAGGCAGAAGCGAGAACGGAAAAGATAGTGATCATCGCTACTAAACCGTAATCTTCCGCTGTTAGTTTACGATTTAGTAGGATACCGAAACCAAATCCCAAAAACTGCTGTATGATGCTGGCCATGCCACCCCATAAGAGTCCTTTTGTCGTTTTTGATTTTAAAGAGTCATTTTCCTGATGAGATGACATGCTAAATTAAATGAGCGGCAATATTAAAGTATTGCAATTGTATTCGCAAATTCTTTTAGGGAAACATCAGTCGGATTGACATCGGTAATCAAATAAGAGATATCCCTTAAAGGGACGACTTTCATTTTCTGAACAGAATTTAATTTTTCAGCGATACTCAGAATAGCTACCTTTTTTGAACATTTAATCATGGCGCGTTTGATTTGTACCACTTCCCAGTCCGAGTCAGTAACCCCGTCTTCTACGGAAAGAGAATTTGTTCCCAACAAACAAAGATCGACTTTAAGATCGGCCAATTCATTGGCCACTTGAGCTCCAGAAACAATGTTTGTGTTGCGTGAAAGCTTTCCGCCGACCAAAATGACTTCCAGGTTTGGTTTTTCTGCCAGTTCTAATGCAACTAACGGGCTTATGGTGAAAAATGTACACTGAAGGTGATCGGGTATTGTTCTTGCCAATTCAATTAAGGTTGTCCCGCCGCCGACTAAGACTGTCATGCCATTTGAGATTAATGTGCTTGCTTTCTTGGCAATTTCTTTTTTTGCTTCCTTGGCATACACATTCCCATCCTGGAAGGGAAATTGAAAAGATTTGGATAATGCTCCACCATAGACTTTTAAAACTTTACCGTTCTCGGCGAGTTCGTTTAAGTCTCGTCTGATTGTATCCTCAGATACATTCAGCTGGACACTTAGATCTGAAGATAAAACTTTGTTATGTAGGTTAATCTGATGTATAATGAATGCTTGTCTTTCTTCCTTTAACATTGGTCTGTGGTTTTTAATCGGAATTTAAAAATTAATTGAAAAAATCACTCTAAATGTAGTGAAAATTATTCTTCCTTTTTGTCAATTTTTGTTAAGCCAGCTTTAAACCGTGGTTTGAAGCCCGTGGGTTTACTGGTTGCAGTTTGCTGTTCTTCAGTGCTACGGTTTTCGGGCGCTTCGGGCGCTATTGCCGGAGTCTGCTGTGTGTCTGAATCGTCGTTTTTTTGTTCCGCATTTACGACTTCTTCTGACTTGACTTCGGCTTTCGGTGCGGCCTGCGGCGCTTGTTCGGAAGTTTCTGTTTTCGTCACCCCCGCTTTAAACCTCGGCTTAAATCCTGTTGGTTTGTTGGCAACAGGTTCTTGGGTATCCGAATTGTTATTTTCTGGTTCAGCGTTTATAGTTGTTTCTGAACTGATTTCCCCTATTGGTGCGGCCTGCGGCGCTTGTTCGGAAGTTTCTATTTTCGTCACCCCCGATTTAAACCTCGGCTTAAATCCTGTTGGTTTTGGTGCCGATGGAGTAGCTTTGTCAGTTGTTTCTTCGGATGCAGGAGTAGTTGCTGCTGTGTCAGGAGGTTTAGTGACTCCGGCTTTAAACCGCGGTTTGAATCCTGTTGGTTTGTTGGCAACAGGTTCTTGGGTATCCGAATTGTTATTTTCTGGTTCAGCGTTTATAGTTGTTTCTGAACTGATTTTATCTATTGGTGCGGCCTGCGGCGCTTGTTCGGAAGTTTCTGTTTTCGTCACCCCCGCTTTAAACCTCGGCTTAAATCCTGTTGGTTTTGGCGCCGATGGAGTAGTTTCGTCAGTTGTTTCTTCGGATACAGGAGTGCTTGCTGCTGTGTCAGGAGCTTTAGTGACTCCGGCTTTAAACCTAGGTTTGAATCCTGTTGGTTTTGGCGCCGATAGAGTAGTTTCGTCAGTTGTTTCTTCGGATACAGGAGTGCTTGCTGCTGTGTCAGGAGCTTTAGTTACTCCGGCCTTGAATCTCGGCTTAAATCCTGTAGGAGCAGAGTCAGTCTCAGTTTTAGCAGAATCAGGTGCTTCGGTGGTTTTACCCTCATCAACTGCAGGTGTAATTGCAGCTTTGAACCGAGGTTTGAAACCCGCCGGCTTTATCGCCTTCGAACCAGAAGTCTCCGTTGGAGTATCAGTCACGGCCTGTTTTACTGCAGGTTTTGCGGCTGGAGTTTCTTCCTCTTTCAGGTGGAAGCTTTTTCGAAGCTTATTGAACCAGAACTTCTTGCTGTGGTCAAAGCTTTTTTCTCCCATCGCAGAATAATGTGCTTTGAACTCCTCAAATAAAGGTTTATCTGCAGCTTGTAAAGCTTTTAAATCAATTTTCTTTTTTATGAAAAATTCTTCAAAAGTCATTCTGATACGAGTTTGATTTAGTCTATTACAAATGTAGTAATTTTTCTGACGGGGCTAGACGGTGTTTTAAACAAAAAAGAGCGACTAGCGCTCTTTTTTGTTATTTGACAGATTCCTTAACTATGCCATATTATGGTAAACAGCTTGAACATCATCATCTTCTTCGATTTTATCAATCATCTTTAAGACATCCGCTGCTTGTTCTTCGGTAATATCTGAATGCGATAAGGCGATGCGTTCCAATTTCGCAGATTTCACCTCAATTCCTTTCTCTTCCAGTAATTTTTGCATATTACCAAAGTCTTCAAAAGAAGTTTGAACGACAGCAACATCATTGCCCTCTTCATCAGATTCCACGTATAATTCTTCTAAGCCCCCATCGATCAACTCTAATTCCAACTCTTCTAAGTCCAGTTCTTCTGTTGCAGCAAAACGGAAAATGGATTTGCGGTTAAAAATAAAATCCAGTGATCCTGTTTTTCCCAGTGAACCGCCAGCTTTCGTAAAATAGCTGCGAATGTTTCCTACAGTTCGGTTGGTATTATCGGTAGCAGTTTCAATTAAAACAGGTACACCATGAGGGCCATAGCCTTCGTATACATATTCTTCATAACCCTTGGAATCTTTCTCTGAAGCGCGTTTGATTGCAGCTTCAATACGATCCTTGGGCATATTAACAGCCTTGGCATTGTGTATTGCTGTACGAAGTCTCGAGTTGGTTTCGGGATGAGGGCCGCTTTCTTTAACCGCCATAGCGATTTCTTTACCTAAACGTGTAAATTGA
Source organism: Sphingobacterium sp. 2149 (assembly GCF_031455655.1). Classification (NCBI taxonomy): domain Bacteria; kingdom Pseudomonadati; phylum Bacteroidota; class Sphingobacteriia; order Sphingobacteriales; family Sphingobacteriaceae; genus Sphingobacterium; species Sphingobacterium sp. 2149. Next base: position 117,297 of record NZ_JAVDTD010000012.1, read on the forward strand.
ACGGCCATTTTGGCCCAGCGTTTGAATTTCCGCTCTTTTCTGAATTCGAAAGCTCTTCCCATTGTTATATTTTGTTTTTAAGATTTTCAATCATGTCGACCGTCATCTTTTGGATGTCAAATTCTGGCGTCCAGTTCCAGTCTTTTCTTGCATAGGAGTCATCTAGACTAGCAGGCCATGAATCGGCAATCTGTTGTCTCGGATCGTTCTCTACGTAAGAGATTGCAAAATTAGGAAGAATTTTTTTAATTTCTTGTGCAAGTTCTTTTGGAGTAAATGTGATACCTCCAAGATTATAACTGTGGCGAATGCTTAGTCTTTCTTTTGGTGCATCCATTAATTCGAGTGTACCCCGAATGGCGTCCTCCATGTACAACATCGGTAATGCTGTGTTTTCAGATAGGAAGCAAGCATAGGAACCGGTTTTTAATGCTTCATAAAAAATGTCTACCGCATAATCCGTTGTACCGCCCCCTGGTTCAGTTTTCCAAGAAATGATGCCGGGATAACGGAGGCTGCGAATATCAAGACCACGATGTTCTTGATACCATTCAATGAGGCGCTCGCCTGCAAGTTTGCTGATACCATAAATTGTGTTTGGATCCATTACACAATATTGTTCGGTATTATTTTTTGGAGAATGCGGTCCGAAAACGGCAATTGAGCTTGGCCAAAATATCTTCGAAACTTTATAGCTCACAGCTAAATCAAGAACATTTAATAAGCCATTCATATTCAATTCCCAAGCTTTTTCAGGGTACTTCTCTCCTGTAGCCGAAAGCATAGCCGCTAGTAGGTATACTTGAGTAGGTTTATATTGTTGAAATAATTTCTCAAGTCCATTTTTGTCAAGAACATTAGCGATTTCGAAATTTTCGTCAGGGCTTTTAATCTGTGGTTCTCTAATGTCAGTGGTTACAACATTCTCTGCACCAAACTTTTTGCGCAATGCGATAGCTAATTCTGTGCCGATCTGGCCATTTGCACCAATGATAATAATGCTTTCTTTCATTTGTAAGTTTAATTTATGAAGCTACTACTTTTACCATCTTGAGTATCCATGCTCAACAGTATAAAGGAATCGCTCCGCTCATTTGTTCCCATCGATTAGGACAGGATCTAGCCTGACATAATTTACGTTTCATCGTGTAATGAAAATGAAATTTCAACCATGGCGGTTTATGATGCAAATATAAAGGCTTTTCAGTATCTATCAACTGCGGGATGCTGGATGATGTGTGTAAAAAACGTTAATTTATAGACTCTTGGGGCTGTTTTTATGAGATTTTAAACTGTTTCAATCGTTTGTTCTTTTTTTTTGAATAAGCAGCGAAAATTTTTACTTTTTTTGAATTGCTTTAATATTAATTTTTATCGGCTGGTAAGTGATGTAGAGATCGTTCTTCGGCAATTAGCGCCAATAAACTCTAAATGTTGTGACATTTTTATTAGAGGGACTAATATTTTGTTATTTTAATAGTGAAATTGCTGAATATTTTTTAAATTTGAAGAATTCATTCTTCGAGAATCAACTAAAACAAAATCAAATAACAAATTTTATATACACAATTTAAACACAGACAAAAATGAAAGTGGCAGTAGTCGGCGCAACAGGCCTTGTAGGTACTGAAATGCTAACCGTGTTGGCGGCGCGAAATTTCCCAGTAACAGAATTAATTCCAGTAGCTTCAGAGCGTAGCAAGGGTAAGGAAATTGAATTCAAGGGAAAGAAGTATAAGGTGGTGACTCCATCTGAGGCTATTGCTTTGAAACCTGATGTTGCTTTGTTTTCCGCTGGCGGTGATACATCGAAAGAATTTGCTCCTAAATTTGCTGAAGCTGGAATTACGGTGATCGACAATTCTTCGGCTTGGCGTATGGATCCTACAAAAAAACTGGTAGTTCCGGAAGTAAACGGTGATGTGTTATCTGCTGACGACAAGATTATTGCAAATCCAAACTGTTCGACGATACAAATGGTAGTGGCATTGAAGCCATTACACGATAAATATAAAATTAAGCGTGTGGTAGTTTCGACCTACCAATCTGTGACAGGTACGGGTGTAAAAGCCGTCAACCAATTAATGGATGAGCGTGCCGGAAAAGATGGTGAGAAAGCTTATCCTTATCAGATTGATCTCAATGTAATCCCTCATATTGATGTTTTCCAAGAAAACGGCTATACAAAAGAGGAGATGAAAATGATTCTTGAAACAAATAAAATCATGCGTGATGATTCTATTAAAGTCACTGCAACGACAGTGCGCATACCTGTAATGGGTGGACACTCTGAGTCGTTGAATATCGAATTTGAAAATGACTTTGATTTGAATGATGTACGTGCAGCTTTAGCGGCACAAAGCGGTTGTATCGTTGTTGACGATCCATCTTCACTGCAATATCCGATGCCGAAAGATGCACATGGTAGAGATGAAGTGTTTGTAGGACGTATCCGTCGCGATGAATCTCAACCAAATACCCTTAACATGTGGGTAGTAGCGGATAACTTACGTAAAGGTGCTGCAACCAACGCCGTTCAAGTAGCCGAGTTATTAGCTGAAAAAGGATTGATCTAACTCAAGTAGATTCCATAATAAATATGGAGCCCTCATGATAACGTTCATGGGGGCTCTTTTTTATAAGCTATTAATAATTTAGGGCACTTACTGGTTGACTCTGAATCGTGTCCTAAAAGATTACGGCATCAATGTGCTGGGCTTGATAGAAAACTCAATCTTATCATTTAATGGGGAGTATGCTTCTTTACTTTGCTCTTCGAGTCGATCCGGAAACAAGATCCCGAAGAGATGATCGGTTTCGTGTTGAAAAATAACAGCAGTAAAGCCTTCGATATTTTCTTCGATCACTTTCCCTTCTTTATTGATGTATTGCAAGCGGATCGCGTAACTCCTCAATACGTCTTCTTTACGGTTAGGAATAGAAAGGCAACCTTCGGCACCCGTACGTTTTAATTTGGAGCGCCATAGAATTTTAGGATTGATATAGAACTCAAAAGGTTGATCTGGTTTGTCAAATCGCTGTACCCAGATTAGATTTTTATTTATACCGATTTGTGGCGCAGCGATGCCTACACCCGGGTGATTGGGATCACGTACCGTCGCAAACATTCTTTTGGAAAGTGATTCAATCAATGGGTCGTTGTATTTGACATCAGTGCATGTCGCTTTTAAAACTTTCAGATCTTTTTCGTCCGTTGTCTGCAATACACGAAGAATTGCATTTTCACCTCCAGATGAAATGATTTTCTTGTCGGCAGCACTGAATTCCTGGCCTGCATTAAGATTGACCGGCCTTTCGTTTTTTGACTTATGAAATGCTTTTTCTCCTGCCATAATTTTTGTTTCTAAATTGTTTTCAACTGGGGGAACCGGACAACGGTAACCGTTACTATAAGCGCAATAGGGGTTATATGCTTTGTTAAAATCTATCTCAACGTTGTCCCCTTTTATATCGTCTGTGGATAGATCAATATATCGGCCACCACTATAACTTTCCTGGCCATTTGTTAAATCTAAAAATGGCAAAAATAAATGCTTTTTGTATGCAGGGTTTTGAAATAATGCGACGCTTTGGTAGACATTCAGTACACGTTTTTTACCTTGAAGGATAAATGTTATGATTCCGTATCTTTTGTATTCATTGCTTGTGCCGTCGTAGGTCGGCATCCGAAAAACTGGTTCATCAAACAGAATATCAATTTTGCCCTTGACTTTGTAGCTGACGTCTACAGGAAAGTAATCCAAAAATGCCACTTGATCTGATTTCAATGGACCATATTGTTCTTTCGCCAATTCAGCGGCTTTTTCTTCACGAAGAGTGGTAATGTATTGCTCGTATTTAGTTTGTGCATGCGTATTCAAGCATAAGGCCAACAGGAAACTGGCGACAAGTGTTCTTTTCATTTGTTTAAATATCTTTCTGTCCGATTTTTATGATTTAATACTGTGCCACTTCTTGCCAACATTAGAATGTGACAAAGCGTAAAGGAAGAGATTATAGTTTCAAAAATCAATATCTTTTGTCGTAGCAAAATCGACAATCAAAGTTATTACTTGATTTCGATTATTCAAAACGTTGTTTTTCATTGTTTAACACCATTGTGCCCAATCTTAATGAGTTGAAATTTGACGTATTCAACCATCCATTTCCATGCAATAGCTGTGTTCATTTGCCCAGTGAGTAAATTTCGCTCTCAAGATCAATGTCTTCAAGCTTAAAATCGTCATTGGGATTTGATGAGGTATACAATGATATAGTAAAGATCTGTATGTTCCTACATTACCTTAGGATTTGTATAGCTATAAGTTAGATTTTAGTTAGGGTTTACTTAGGTTTTACCTATACTATACCTAAACTAACCCTAACTAAACCCTAAACTAAACCTAAGTAAACGTGGAACTAAATAGGACACAAAAGAACGTTATTTTAGTGTAAATAATTTAATCCGATTATGTTAACGTATAAATGGAACTTCATGCATATATCTCCCAATACTCATATCTAAATTGTACTTTTGTAAAAAAACATATCCATGAGACTGATGGCATTTGATTACGGTACAAAACGAATAGGGGTTGCAGTGACCGATCCAATGCAAATTATTGCGACGGCATTGACGACTGTACATCCGGAGGATATCTGGACATTTCTAGCAGCGTATTTACAGACAGAGCAGGTAGAAACTTTTGTTGTCGGCAAGCCGCGTCAGTTGGATGGTACCGACTCTGAATCCGCACAGCATGTTGTCGGTTTTATTCGAAAACTTAAAAAGACTTATCCAGCCATTGCTGTCGCTGAAATAGATGAGCGTTTTACTTCTAAAATGGCTTCTGCAGCGATCGCGCAAAGTGGGAAAAAAAAGAAGGACCGTCAACAGAAAGGGTTGATTGATACCGTGTCTGCAACAATCATTTTGCAAAGCTACATGGATAGCCGCAATTTTTAGATACACAACGACTAATACGTCAAACAAGAATGAATAAAAAATAGAAGGATGAAGAGCATATTATTTTTTACCGAGGATACGGATTTCAAATTAAAAGAAAAGGGAAAGATTCGCCAATGGATTGCTGATGCCATCAAAGGAGAAGGATTTAAACGTGTTGGCGAATTGAGCTTTATCCTTTGCTCGGATGCTTACTTGCTTGAAATCAATAAGCAATATTTAAATCACGACACCTATACTGATATCGTTACTTTTGATTCTTCCGAATATGATGACACTATCGCCGGCGATATTTTTATTAGTGTGGAGCGTATTCAGGAGAATGCTGAAAAGTTTAAGGTTGATGTGCGTGACGAGCTTCACCGGGTTATTATTCATGGTGTCATGCACCTGTGCGGTTATCCCGATAAAAAACCGGCAGATAAAGCCAAGATGACCGCCAAAGAGGATGAGTATCTTGATAAAAGAAACTTTTAAAGATTCCTACGCGGCTTTTTAAACTGCGACTACTGGTATGAGAACGGAATTGAACGCTGGAGCTTGTCGAGAGAGTGGAGGGCAAAACATAAAAAAAGGTCTTTACAAATTTTGTAAAGACCTTTTTTTATGTTGTTCTAAAGATTAAAATCTTTCAAATTGCGAGAAGAAGAAGTTACCCTCGATAGCAGCATTATCATCTGAATCAGATCCATGAATAGCGTTTGCATCGATTGATTTTGCATATTTATTACGGATTGTGCCTTCAGCCGCGTCAGCAGGGTTAGTTGCACCGATCAGTGTACGGAAATCTTCAACAGCATTGTCTTTTTCCAAGATGGCAGCAACGATAGGACCTGAGGTCATAAATTCCACCAATTCACCATAAAAAGGACGCTCTTTGTGTACTGCGTAAAATGCACCAGCTGTCTCTTTAGAAAGTTGAATGTATTTCATTGCGATGATTTTAAAACCACCAGCAATGATATCGTTTAAGATTGCACCGATGTGACCGTTCGCTACAGCGTCAGGTTTGATCATCGTAAAAGTTCTGTTAGTTGCCATTATTTTAATTTTTATGCAAAATTAGATAAATTGCATTTCATATGCAATATCCTTACGATTCATATACACACAATTCTTGATAAACTTAATAGGCTCTTACGGGTGAAATCTTTCTGTTTCACTTCCGATCGCTATTGATGTTTAGATAAATGTTTCTTTCTGATCCGTTACAATTGACTTTTTTTGTGCAGACGGTAACAAGCTTTACATTTTATCGATTGTATAAAAGTAAAAGAACAATTGATCTAAGTTCAATATGAATATGTAACTTTGTGATATTATGGCATTAAATCTAACAGTAGACATCGATAAGGATTCAGGCTTTTGCTTTGGAGTAGTATACGCTATTGATATGGCGGAAGAGATCTTGGAAGAGGATGGTTATCTTTATTGTTTGGGTGATATTGTTCATAATGATGAGGAAGTTGCTCGATTAAAAGCAAAAGGTTTACGAATTATAGATCATGCTGCTCTGCCCACTTTGAGCAATGAAAAGGTATTGATCCGTGCCCACGGTGAAGCGCCAGATACCTATCGTATTGCTTTGCAAAATAATATTACTTTGATAGATGCCTCTTGTCCAGTAGTCCTTAAATTGCAGAACCGTATAAAGACGTCCTTCGATCAAAAGGAGAAGATTTTGATTTTCGGTAAGCATGGACATGCTGAAGTGATTGGTTTACAGGGGCAGACGAATAATGAAGCCTTGGTTTTTCAGGATCTTTCTGAGCTGGATCAAGTCGCGTTGCCATCTTCATTTACGCTATATAGCCAGACAACAAAAAGTGTGGATAAATTTTATGCGATCAAAGACGAGCTTATCAAGCGTGGGTATGAAGTGAAGGCAAATGACACTATTTGTCGCCAGGTCTCCAATCGATATGAAGATCTGGGTGCTTTTGCGAAACAATATGACAAAATCGTTTTTGTGTCAGGCAAAAAATCGTCCAATGGAAAAGTGCTGTTTGAAGTCTGTCAAAACGCAAATCCAGCAAGTTATTTTATTTCTGATCCAGCCGAATTGGATGCATCGGTCTTCGCTGAGAACGATCGTATTGGTATTTGTGGTGCCACTTCAACGCCAATGTGGTTGATGAAAGATGTAAAGGCAACTTTAGAAGCCTTATAAGAGCAATTACCCGTCACAGATATTTCATAATTCCAAGGTTTAGATCCCTGGTGTATTCTTTTTGTGTAGCTTTGTAAGCTATGAGCAATAAAGGCAAAAAAGGTATTCTTTTGGTACAATTGGGTACACCTGATAGTCCCACTACTCCTGATGTTAGAAGATATTTAACGGAATTTCTAATGGATCCGCGTGTAATTGATATCCCTTACGTCCAACGAACCTTGTTGGTAAAAGGAATTATAGCACTGACACGTGCTCCGAAATCCGCAAAGGTATACAAATCAATCTGGGATAAAGAAACTGGATCACCTTTGATGCATTATAGTATCTTGCAGCGTGACCTGCTTCAGAAAGCGTTGGGAGATGAATACCATGTGGAACTGGCGATGCGCTACCAGAATCCATCGATTGAGTCTGCTTTGAAAAATATGGAAGGTCTATTGTTGGAATCTATTCGGGTCATCCCTTTATTCCCTCAATATGCCTCAGCAACATCGGGATCAGTGATAGACCGTGTTATGGAATTGATTCGCAAATGGAATTATTTGCCAGAAATCAGTTTTGTGAGCAATTTTTGTACTAATGATTTAATGGTAGAGACCTACGCAGATCATGCCCGCAGGCATGATTTAGAAAGTTTTGATCATTTTGTTTTTAGTTATCATGGCCTTCCTGTGCGGCAACTTGGAAAAGTTGATCCTACAGGTCAGCTAAAATGTCCCGAATCAGGCTGCGAGTCCTGTAAAGCGACAGTTAATTCATACTGCTATCTTTCTCAATGTTATGCAACAACACGTGCTATTGCTACCAAACTAGGTTTAAGAAAGGAGCAATATTCGCAGTGCTTTCAATCCCGTCTGGGTAAAGAACCCTGGATACAGCCTTATACTTCCGATTTATTGCATGATCTTGCCGCCAAAGGATGTAAGAAATTATTAATTTTCAGTCCTGCCTTTGTGGCAGATTGTATCGAGACCATTGATGAAATTGGCGTGGAATATGCTAATGAATTTAAGCAGTTGGGCGGAGAAGAAGTGTGTTTGGTAGAAAGTCTTAATGATGATCCCAAATGGATTGAATCTTTAAAACAAATGGCACTCAATGCCAAAAATTAAAACAGGTAAAAGATGTTGTTAATAAACGCGTGTGTATTACTCCTATTAGATTTTTATATTTTCTTTGCGCTCCGTGCAACGAAGATTAAGTTCCCCAAAACAAAAGTATTTTCGATCTTGTGGTGGTCTTATTCTGCTTTGCTTCTATTAGGTGTCTTTATCTCCGCAAAATATAGTATTCCTTTAATCGTAAGGTCGGTTATCTTGGTGGCCTTTTTTCTAACGGCGGCATCCAAGATATTTTTCTTTTTGATTTTGTTAATTGATGATATCCGACGTGGTGGTGTATGGGTAAAACGTCTTTTTGCAAGGAAGAAATCAGTCGAGGATTTGGTCGAAGATGCCGGGGACCCTTTACCAGAAAATCCAGTCAAAGGAATTAGCCGATCGGAGTTTTTGACCAAAGCAGGTATTCTAGTTGGCGCCTCGCCCTTGATACCGCTGAGCTGGGGTATTATTTCAGGAGCTTACGATTATCGTGTCAGAAGAGTTCCTTTGTATTTGCCTAATTTGCCGAAGGCATTTCACGGTATGACGATAGCGCAGATATCGGATGTGCACTCTGGATCTTTTTACAATAAGAAAGCTGTCAACGGAGGGATTGATATGCTATTGAAAGAAAAGGCTGATGTGACGTTTTTTACTGGTGATATTGTGAATGCACAAGCTTCCGAAATGCGCGGTTATCAAGATATTTTTGCACGTGTAAAATCTGATTTAGGCGTATTTTCTACACTGGGTAACCATGATTATGGCGACTATTATTATGGTAAAGAAGATTCTCCTGCAAAGCGCAAGAACCTCCAGAATGTGATCGATGTTCATAAAATCATGGGCTGGGATCTTTTAATGGATGAAAATCGTAAAATTAAAGTAGATGGGGAAGAACTTTGTATCGTAGGCGTTCAAAATTGGGGTACAGGCCGTTTTCCGAAGCATGGTGACATTCAGAAAGCTTTAATGGGCACCGAAGAACAGCCTGTTAAGTTATTGTTGTCGCATGATCCTTCTCATTGGCGCGCTCAGGTATTGGACACAGATGTGGATGTGATGTTTGCCGGTCATACGCATGGTATGCAATTTGGTGTCAGGTCTGAAATGTTGCAATGGAGCCCGGTACAATACATCTATAAAGAATGGGCGGGATTGTACCGTGCAAAACAGAATAAACGACTTTATGTCAATGTTGGCTATGGCTTTTTAGGTTATCCGGGACGTGTTGGTATTCTTCCTGAAATTACCATATTCGAATTGTTAAAAGCGCAGGACCCGAAGTTTAAAGCATAAAAAATCCCCTTTGACTTTTCAGTTAATATAGCTATAATTGTGTATTCTGTACACCAGTTATACATGACATGCAATCAACTTTAAACTTTGGGGACTCTCCCCACACACGCGTTAATATTCTTACCGGGGAAAAAGTACTTGTGTCTCCGCATCGTAGTAAAAGACCATGGCAAGGACAAGTGGAGGGTCTTCCGGGAGATAATAGGCCTGAATATGATCCAAAATGTTACTTGTGTCCCACCAATCAACGGGCAGATGGCGATATTAATCCAGATTATAAAGAAAGTTTTGTCTTCGTGAATGATTTTTCTGCTTTACTCCAAGATACAAGCCAGCAAGAATTTAATGAAGATGAATTATTTGTAGCCGAAACCGAAAGAGGAATCTGTAAAGTAATTGCATTCACGCCCCGCCACGACCTCACTCTGCCAGAAATGGATCAAGAGGCAATAAAAGCTGTGGTAGATCTTTGGCAAAAGGAATTTGTGGATCTCTCCAAGGTTGAATGGATCAAATACATTCAGATTTTTGAGAATAAAGGTGCAATTATGGGATGCAGTAACCCACATCCACATGGACAGATTTGGTCACAAAACCATTTGCCTGTAGAAATTCAAAAAGAATGTGTTCAGCAACAGAAGTATTTCGATAAATATCAGCGCACCATCCTGTCAGATTATGTTAAAGCTGAACTAAGTAAGGAAGAACGAATTATCGATGAAAATGATTCATTTGTTTCCTTGGTTCCTTTTTGGGCGGCTTGGCCTTATGAGACGATGATCGTCAGCAAACGGGCTATTCAGAATATTGCTGGCTTTGACGATAAAGAAAAGGCCGATTTTGCGGCTATACTCAAGCTTTTGACGACACGTTACGACAATCTTTTCAAGACATCTTTCCCTTATTCCGCTGGAATGCATCAGGCTCCAGTGAATGACGGCGAACATCCCGAGTGGCATTGGCATATGCACTTCTATCCACCACTGCTGCGTTCTGCAACGGTGAAAAAATTTATGGTCGGCTATGAGATGTTAGCAAACCCCCAACGTGATATTACACCAGAAGTTGCCGCTGAACAGTTGCGAAATTGTTCGACAATACATTATAAATCTAAACAAGATGATAACAAAGGATACAATAGTAAATAAATTTAAAGAGCACTATCAAGAAGAGCCGCTTGTGGTTTCTTCGCCTGGACGCATTAATATTATCGGCGAACATACCGATTACAATGATGGCTTTGTATTGCCTGCAGCGATTGATAAGGCAATTTATGTTGCTGTAAGTAAGCGATCGGATGATACGATCGTATTGTATGCAGAAGACTATCAGGAACGGCACGAGGTGAAAATGGCAGAGATTGCTATTTCGGAAAAACATTGGCCAAACTACATCCTCGGAGTGGTCGATCAGTATCAGAAACGCGGAGCAGTATTAGGTGGATTTAATCTTTATATCGATGGTGATGTGCCGCTAGGAGCAGGCTTGTCATCTTCAGCGGCTGTTGAATGTGCGGTTACCTTGGCCCTCAGCGAATTGTTCAATCTGCAGGTAGAACGACTTGATATTCCCCAGATCGCGCAGAAAGCTGAACATACTTACGCTGGCGTGATGTGTGGTATCATGGACCAGTTTGCGTCTGCTTTTGGTAAAGAAAAAAATGTTATTAAGCTGGATTGCCGTACGTTAGGGTTTGAGTATGTTCCGCTTGATCTGAAAGGATATGAAGTTGTATTATTGAATACCAACGTAAAACATTCATTGGCTTCTACCGCTTACAATACACGCCGAGAGCAGTGCGAGCAGGCCTCTGCGTGGATACAGGAGAAATACCCTGAAGTCAAAAACTTACGTGACGTAACTGTCGAGATGCTGGATGAATTGGTGAAAGAAAAAGATGCCGATATTTACGCTAAAGCAAGCTTTGTTGTCCGTGAGAATGAGCGCGTCGAAAAGTCATGCGATGCACTACGTTCTGGCGATGTTGTTCAGTTGGGGCAATATATTTTCGAAAGCCACGAAGGTTTAAGCAAAGTATATGAAGTCAGTTGTGCGGAACTGGATTATTTAGTGGATTATGTCAAGCAGTTTCCCGAAGTGATCGGAGCCCGAATGATGGGCGGCGGCTTCGGCGGCTGTACGATCAATATCGTTAAAGAAGGTGTATTACCTTCAATTTTGCCAACACTCGAAAAGGAGTACAAACAGAAATTTGATAAAGAACTCTCTGTGATTCAGGTCAGGATTGCGGATGGTACAAGGGTATTGTGATTGGATAGTATTAAAGAGGGGGATAGCAAGTTCATGTTATCCCCCTTTTTTGTTCTCCGCGATAACGATCTAATGGATAGATCCTAGTTAATCTGGTCCAAGGCTTGTTTTAAGTCGGCGATTAAATCATCGATATGTTCGATCCCAACGGAGATGCGTAGCATTCCAAGTGTGATTCCCGAAGCTTCTTTCTGTTCCTTTGTATGATGGCGTCCCCACATACTCGCAGGGTGTACAATAAGGGATTCAACACCACCTAAACTGGCAGCATTGATAAATATGTGCAAGCCATTGATGAGTTTCTGTGCATTTAAAAATGCCTTCTCCTCATCTTTACCATCAACATCGATGCAAAGCATGCCCGAAAAGCCTTTCATTTGTTGGGCTGCAAGCTCATGTTGTGGATGGTTGGCTAATCCAGGGTAACTGACTTTTTTGATTTTTGGATGTTGATCCAAAAATTCGGCCAGCTTCAGCGCATTGGTATTGATCTGTTTGACCCGTAGACTTAGCGTTTTTAATCCGCGTAACAATAACCAGGAGTCAAGCGGTGCAAGTGATGCCCCTAAAGCGACAGACCGTTTCCATACACGCGCAATATAGTCTCGTGTGCCGCACACGATACCTGCAGTGAGATCACTATGTCCACCCAAATATTTCGTAGCGCTATGTACAACGACATCAATTCCAAAATCTGTCGGTGTTTGGTTAATGGGGGAGGCAAAGGTATTATCGACCATGCTCTGAATCCCATGCTTTTTGGCGAGTTCTCCGATCGCTTTTAGATCCGTGATATAGAGATTGGGATTGGATGGAGTCTCTATATATATCAGCTTGGTATTTGTCTGAATAGCTTTTTCAAAAGCTGAAACATCTGTTTGATCCACAGCAGTAACTGTAATGCCATAATCCGTTAAGAACTCCTTAAAGAAAATAGCCGTTCCGGAATAATGTGCATGTTGGGCGACAATATGATCTCCCGATTTAACGATGGCCAATATGGCCGTACTGATCGCTGCCATACCAGTTGCAAATACCAGTGCATCCTCGGTTTTTTCCAACTTCGCTAAGATGGTAGCCACTTGACTATTCGTTGGATTGCCATGGCGATGATAAAAATAAGGATGCTTTGGTTCGGTAGCGGCTTTAATATACTCCATTGGATCTGGGTCGGCAACGTAGGTTGATGTCTGAAAAATTGGAGTGGTTACTGCAGATGTCTGGTTGAATTGCTGTCCTTCATGAACGAGGATCGTTTCAGTATTGCTTGTCATGCTAATGGTGTTTATTGATGCTTATGATGCCTTATTCCTCCATAACAAGATTGCTCAATAGCGAGAGTAAGTAAATTCCCATTTGTGTGGAAGTACTTTTGGTACTATTCGGAACGAATAAGGTGTTTCCTGCATACCAAATATAAATAAAATCTACAGATGGAGTAGATTTTATTTATACGCGGGGTATTTAAATATCTTATAACATTTCTCTCAAGAGGTTCAGTGCATATCCAATGGTATTCACATTGTTCAACGCCAAACGGAGCTGGCCTTTAACTTCTTTCAGGTTGCTAATCTCTGGATGGCTTTGTACAAAAGACAGTACGCGGCCGAATTGATCTGACTCAAAGTAGCTTGATTTAGGATTACTTACAAAGTAAGCTTTCAGCGTATGTTTTTTGTAAGCTATTTTTTCGAAGCCGATCGTTTTACCAAACCACTGCAGACGGAGTGTATTGAATAATTCAAACACTTCACGTGGAATAGGGCCAAAGCGATCTTCAAGCTCCTGCTCAAAGGCTGCCAATTGCTGCTCGTTTTCCAGTTTGGAGAGTTCGGTATACAGATTATATCGCTCCGTAATATTTGTCACATATTCGTCGGGAATCAATACCTCGAGGTCTGTGTCAATCTGTGTAAAGGACACATATTGTCGTTCTTTTTCATCGGCAAATACTTCCGAGAATTCGTCTTCTTTCAGTTCCTGAATGGCCTCGTCTAAGATTTTATGGTACATTTCGAAACCGATTTCGGCAATAAAACCCGATTGTTCGCCTCCTAGGAGGTTTCCCGAACCGCGTATATCCAGATCGCGCATGGCAACATTAAATCCAGAGCCCAGTTCAGAAAATTCTTCTATCGCCGAAAGTCGTTTGTAAGCCTCCGGTGTTAAGGTTGACAATGGTGGACTGAGGAGATAACAAAATGCTTTCTTATTGGAACGACCAACCCGACCGCGCATTTGGTGTAGATCGCTCAGACCAAACATATGCGCGTGATTGATAATGATCGTATTGGCATTTGGAATATCAAGACCTGCCTCAATAATCGTTGTTGCGATCAAGACATCAAAATCATGGTTGATAAATTTGAGCATCACATCCTCAAGTTCATCGCCTTCAAGCTGGCCATGAGCCACACCGACCCGGGCTCTGGGGACCAGTTTACGGATTAAATTGCCCAGCTGCGGAAGATCCGCCACACGATTATGGATAAAGAATACCTGCCCACCTCGATCAAGTTCGTAGCTGACTGCCTCGCCGATCAATGTTTCATTGAAAACGTGCAGTTCTGTCTGTACAGGCTGCCGGTTGGGGGGAGGAGTGGAGATAATACTTAAATCGCGGGCACCCATCAATGAAAAGTGCAATGTCCTTGGAATTGGTGTTGCTGTCAGTGTTAGCGAATCTACATTCGCACGCATAACTTTCAATTTTTCCTTTACAGCAACGCCAAATTTCTGCTCTTCATCAATAATCATCAGGCCGAGGTCTTTGAACTTAACATCTTTGCTGACTAGACGATGGGTACCGATAATAATGTCTATTTTTCCTTCGGCAAGCCTTGCTAAGGTATCTTTAATCTGTTTGGTCGTTTTAAAACGGTTGATGTAGTCTATATTGCATGGAAGACCTTCTAGTCGCTCCGAAAATGTACGGAAATGCTGCAATGCAAGAATTGTCGTCGGTACGAGTACGGCAACCTGCTTACTGTCTGCTACAGCTTTGAAAGCCGCACGGATGGCAACTTCCGTTTTTCCAAATCCAACGTCCCCACAGATCAATCGGTCCATTGGATGTGGAGATTCCATATCTTTTTTTACATCGGCAGTAGCTTTCTCCTGATCGGGCGTATCCTCATAAATAAAGGAGGCCTCCAATTCATTCTGTAAGTAGCTATCCGGTGAAAAAGCATTTCCGTGCTGTGCCTTTCTTTTGGCATAAAGCATGATTAGGTCACGCGCAATATCTTTTACCTTTTTCTTGGTCGTCTTCTTCAGTTTGTCCCAAGCATCGGTCCCGAGTTTGTTCATTTTGGGAACCGTACCCTCCTTACCGGAATATTTGGAAATACGGTTTAAAGAGTTGATGTTCACATATAAAAGATCATTATCTGCATAGATCAGACGGATCATTTCCTGGGATTTACCATTGACATCCACTTTTTCCAAACCTCCATATCGGCCGACACCGTGGTCAATATGGGTAATAAAATCGCCTGGTTTGAGATCCCGTAAATCCTTCAGTGTAATTGCCTGCGAACGTTCGTAAGCTTTCTTGCGTTTATATTTATAATAGCGGTCAAAAATTTGGTGATCTGTGTAGCAGGCCAACTTTAAACTGTCATCTCTAAAACCTTCGCGTAAAGCTTTATGAATCGGGATGAATGTTGCCGATTTGTCGAGATCTTCTAGAATGGTATAAATACGCTCAACCTGTTTCGTTGAATCTGAAAAGATAAGATTTTGGATGCGTTGGTCTTCATTCTCCTTGAAATTATGGATTAAAAGATTAAAATCTTTATTGAAAGAGGGTTGCGGATGGATATCAAACTTGAATGTATTCTCCGCTTTATAAAAGAATTGTTTGCCGAATTCAATAATTGGGAACTCAAAAAACAGCGCATTGAGGTTTTTTTCGTCTGTAAATTCGTGGGCTGGATTATGCCATTCGGGGTTGTCTTTTTTCTGCTTATCGTTCAATCCTGCCCATAATTTTTCCGCCTTCTTTATGCCCTCTCTAACAATATCTAAGGTGAATTGAGCGTCTTTTATCCAGATCGTGGCGCCCTGATCAATATATTCTAGCAGCGAAATGTGCTGTGATGTCAAGAACTTGGCCTGAACGTTAGGAACAATGGTTACTTTGTGGATCTTTTTGACGGAAAGCTGCGACTCAATGTCAAATGTCCGTATGCTTTCAATATCGTCGCCAAAGAATTCAATACGGTAAGGAAGATCGTTCGAAAAAGAAAAGATATCGACGATGCCTCCTCGTATCGCGAACTGCCCAGGCTCATACACAAAGTCTACACGATCAAAATCATATTCAATCAAGAATTCATTGATGAAATCAATACTTAAAGCGGTATTCTCTGTTATCTCCAATGTATTCTTATCCAAATCACTTCGGTTGATTACTTTCTCCGCAATAGCTTCCGGATACGTAACCACCATTTTAGGTAACTCTGAGGTATGGTTGAGTGAACTTAACGTCTCTGCACGCTGTAATACGTTGGCAGAGTCGGTCTGTGTAAAATCAAATGCTTTTCGATAAGACGAAGGAAAAAAAAGGACCTGTTTATCCAGTAGGCTTTCCAGATCGCTTAAAAAATAAGATGCGTCTTCATGGGTCGGTAAGATAAACACCATTGGACGTTCCTGTAAGTTGTAAGAAGATACGGCTATAAATGCATCCGATGATCCAATAAGTCCTTTAAGCTGAATTTTCGGATTTTTGGATTGCATAGCCTTGGTTAGCGACTGGATGGATTCGCTTTGGCTGTATTTTTCTAATATTTCTTGAATTCCCACGAGCAAAAATTTCGAATAATTGCGAATTTAGCGAAATACTATTAAGTATTGGGTATGAAGTGCTAAATTTTTTGGTAAAAAAATAGCAGACTTGCTCGTTATGAAAGGTGTGGCTTTTGTATGGATTGAAGTGTATAACCGATGACTCCGGGCGGACATTTATCTCGCTAGGTAAAAGGTATAGGCGAAAGCGAGTAAAACTAGCAATGTAGCTAGGTAAATTAATTTATATTGCTCGTAAGCAGTAACATGAAAGGATCCAATTTTAACGCGGTTTTTGCTATTTCTCATAATTAATTTAGGTCGATATCAATCTTCTGTTCACTAATATAGCTTTTTAGCGTCGTATTACCAAAGGTATCCAATGTATTTTGGAAATCTTCCCGATAGTCGAACTGAAAGTCCTCATGAAGTTTGCTGTATTTGCCCACCGCATGCTTTATACGTCCTGTTATATATTTATGTAATTTGTGCGCAGCAGATTGATAAGAGGAATCAAAAAGTCTGTCGTAATCCACGATCGTTCTTTTCAGGATATAGATTCTAAATTCCACCTCACTAACTTTATCCTTAGTGACTTTTTCGTGTTCATTGACCAGCCCACTCGCCTGTTTGACAAGTTTACTAAGCGCAATAAAATTACTGTGATGTGGCGTATTGCCAATCTGGCTTATACTAGTATCGAACAGTTGTGCCAGTTGCTTGCGTAGTTTTTCAATACGTTCCTCTAAGTCATCTGCATTCTCCAATAATTGGAAATGCAATTGTTTGATCAGCATTTTATCCTTGCTTATCAGACGTACGAGAAGCTTGTCTTTCTCCTTTTGGGGCAAGTCTAGGACAGCCTTCTTTAATTCGGGATCCTGATGTAAGGACATAACGCGTTTTTTTTTGTGAAAGAGAGCGATTGAAATATAAATCAGGCACCGCTATGGGGAGCCTGATTTATAGCAATCGTTTAATATAAGATTCTAAATTTTATTGTATTCTCGATCTGTTTGAGTTGTTTCAAAAGATCTTTATCGTATTCTCCTTGTATATCTGTTACCGCATATCCGATATCGCTTTTGGTCATTAGAAATTGGGCAACAATATTAATGTTATTTTGAGCATATACCTTATTGATTTGAGCCATGATTCCAGGAACGTTTTTATGGATATGGAGCAATCTGGTTACCTGTTTCACTTTGGGTAAAATCAGATTCGGGAAATTACGGCTAAGGTACGTGTCGCCATTATTAATGAATTCAGCCATTCGACGAGGAATAAACTCTGAATTCTTCTTTTTATTTTTCTTGTCGTCGAAAACGACAATACCTTTGGCGTTACAGATCTCCTTATTAATGTGACCTTTGATATCGCCCAAATACCCGATCGTTTTTAATTTGTCAGCTTGCTGAAGCAGCTCATCACTGATATCAATATTGCCGCCCAATAGTAGCATACCGACATCTTTGATGTACTTTTCTTCAATGGTATCCTTTATCCGGATTGAAAAGCCGTCTCTTTTTAAGATATGAGCTGCTATTTCTGGTACCTCGCCTACGATCAAACATAGGATACGATTCTTGGGATAGGATATTGCACGGGGAAGATCATTGACATAGAGGAACTCATCAAAACTTGGTGTAATGAAATCGGCTTTTTCAGTCACGCTTTTACGTTGGATATTCTCAGTGAATGCAAAAAACTTTTCAATTAACCCCGACTCTTTTAATTGGAAATCGGAATATCCGTCGCCAATGCCAAATAACCTTCCTTCAATTTTTAATTGTCTCAATAATTGCACTTTTCCACCTTCATTTGACAGTGGATTCTCTTCGTCAAAACCGATAATATTGCCTTCATCATCGAATCTGAATGTGTTGGCATAGATATTTTCCGTCTTTATATGGTAAGGGGTAACGACAGGTGTAATAAACTCTTTAAAACCTCCTGAAACAATCCATGCGGTGTCAGCGTTTTTTTTGAAGAATTCACGATTTCGCGAAAAAGAGGTTGATACTTTCTTTTTAAGATGTGAAACAAGTTTATCCAGATGAGTTTTATTCGCATTTAAGAGCTTTACGCGGCCAGCCAAAGCTTCGCGAAAAGATAGTTTACCCTCCATCGCGAGATTGGTATACCGCTCGATTTCGAGGTAGATAGCCTCGCGATCGGGGTGATGTTCCAAAGAGATTCTTGCAAGTTCATCAAGTGCTTCTACTTGCGTAAATGTACTATCAAAATCAATGATGTAATAGTTTTTCATTGTATTATTTTTTTATGAAACAATGGTGAATAATGCATCCAAATACTGATCTTCCCTATCGGTATTTCCCTTAAAAACATATTGATTAAGGGAAATAAAAAATAGTTAAGGGATCGTTATAGAATGTCTGTTACGCACGATGAATCAAGGTTTGGTTGTTTAATATGTTATAGTTTACTGTTTGTTATATAATGCTGCAATTTCTTTTAAGGTTTGTTCCAAAGGACGATAACTGTGATTAAGAAGTGCTTGGATTTTAGCATTGGAATAGTGCAATTTAGCACTGGAAGCAACTGCCGTCTCTTTTGTTAAGGTTGCATTTGATTTTTTAAATATGGAAAGCAAGCTGGATACTGTAGACGCAATTTGAAGCATGGTCTCTGACACTTCGATTGTCGGTTGAGGCTTGTTCATTAATACACTCGCCACACTCAAAAGGTCTTTGTTGCTAATATTGAGATTATTGATGATATAGCGTTCCGCAGTAACATCTTCTCTTTCCATCAGCTGAATCATGATTGAAGCAACGTCTTCTACATCAACAACGCCAACGCTTCCTGTTGGGTAAAATCGTAAGCCTTTATCGATCATCGAAAATATAGCTCCAGAGCCTTTATCGCTAGCTGAGGCCCCTAAAATTACAGAAGGATTGACAATAACTGCATTCAAACCTTCTGTTATACCGCGCCACACCTCCATCTCTGCCTGATATTTGGATAGCGAATAGTTAGATGTCAGTGAATTGTGTTCCCATTGATCTTCTTCGGATACAGAAATGTTATCCCTATTTGTACCCAAAGCGGCAATAGAGCTTACATGTAAGAGACGAATGCCCTTTTCAAGGCAAAGGTTGACTACGTTTGTCGTTCCTTCAACATTCACCTTAAACAGTGATTTAGCATCCTTTTTTTGGTAGGAAACCATTGCAGCGCAATGATACACTTTGGTGACTCCTTCGAGAGCATCCTTGAGTTCAAAATAGTTGTTGATATCTGCGTCGACCCACTGAATCAAAGAAGAAGATAACAGCGGGGTGGGAATAGTCGATTGAGCTCTTTTAATGGCAATTACGTCAATTCCTTGGTCTATCAACTGCCTAATTAGTGTAGACCCTAAAAAACCTGTTCCTCCAGTTATTAATATCACTTGATAAAGATACTGTTAAAAATAATGTTTTCAAAAGTTAGTTAATAAATGGATATTTGTGTGAATTGTATCTTGAAAAATAAGATATTTTACAAATTATAGCTTATGTCATCACTGTCCGTATTCTTTCGTCCAATTTCAGTTATAAGTTTTGCGCCCGAGCATGGCTTCTTAAATTCTCAACTAGGAAACGTTATTCAAGCCTATGAAACAGACTTTCCAAACTGGGAAGGAGATAAAAAGCCGCACTTAGCTATTGTCGGGGTAGAAGAAGACCGGGCTTCTCTGAATAATAACGGAACAGATAAAGCGCCAGATGCCGTGCGAAAACATCTATATGCGCTGTATCAGGGGGATTACAAGATGAATATTGTTGATCTGGGAAATATCAAAGCAGGCAATACAATTCAAGATACCTATATTGCTTTAAAATCCGTAGTTGAAGAGCTGGTGAAAGAAAATATTGTCCCTATTATCATTGGAGGAGGCCAGGATCTTACTTATGCACAATATTTGGGGTATCAAAATTTGGAACGGAAAATAGAGCTAGCGGTTATCGATGCACGTTTTGATATTGATCAGGAAGATGCTGAAAATGTAAGCTTAACATCTCGCTCTTATGTGAATCATATTATCCTTCATCAGCCAGACTATTTGTTCAATTTGAATTCCATAGCCTATCAAACCTACCTCGTCAGTAAGGAATCTATCAATATGTATGATAAGCTATTCTTCAACGCAACGCGAGTAGGTATGATTGCCGGTAAAATGGATCAATCAGAGCCACTAATTCGCGCAGCCGACCTAATTAGCTTTGACATTGGTGCTATTCGGTCTTCCGAAGCGCCAGGGAATGCCAATGCAATTCCGAATGGCTTGTATGGCGATGAAGCTTGCCAACTTGCACGTTATGCTGGGATGTCGGATAAATGTTCTTCCATTGGTTTTTATGAATTCAATCCAACATTTGATCCAATGGAGCAGACAGCGATGTTAGTATCTCAAATGATATGGTGCTTTATTGATGGCTACTATAACCGTAAGCAAGATACGCCTTTGTATCCCAAATCATCTTATATCATCTATCGTACAACACTGGAACACGAAGCGCACGAGTTGGTCTTTGTGAAGAGTAAAAAATCAGACCGTTGGTGGATCCAAGTTCCCTATTTTGGTTCAAAATCGGTCAATGAGCGCTATTATCTCGTCCCATGCCGTTATGAGGACTACCAATTGGCGATTTCTGGCGAAATGCCTGACCTGTGGTGGAAAACACATCAAAAGTTACAATAATGTGGCTTTGAATGAAATCTAACTATTATACTTTCCGATAGCGGGCAACTTTAGATTAAGAAGAGAGTTGACACGCTGTGTGCGCTGATAAAGGACTAAACTGTATTGCTCTTTAGAATCGTACTCAACCCTTAGAATATGGTCAGTTATATGTAATTAAACGTAATGGCAAAATATCATTAAGGATAATTTTAGCCATCTTAAGAAATACAAATCATGGAAATAGTTTTCTTTGCAGGAATCGTCCTGTTGTTAGTCATTTTGATAGTCTTGGTGCTTAAAAAGAATAACCAAGCCACTATTGAGCCTGGGTATAGTAAAGAAGTGGAAACACTGAAAATTGAGCTCGCTAGATCCCAACAGCGGGAGCAAAGCTTGTTGGAAGAACGTTTGATGCTAAGAAATGAACTGGAAAAGGAACGAGAGAATCTTTTGGTTGCCGAACGTTCTTTAGAAAGTACACGTTCATTTTATGAAGCGCAGCTTGATAAATACCAAGAGCAAAAGAATGAAATCGCCGAAATCAAACGGCAGTTCAATAATGAATTTCAGGTTATTGCCAATAAAATATTAGAAGAAAAGACGCAGAAATTTACAGAAACTAACCATCGTTCACTGGGCTTGATCTTGGATCCATTGAAAGAAAAGATCAAACTTTTTGAAGAAAAAGTTGAAAAAAATTACAATCAGGAAGCAGCAGAAAGGAATTCTTTAAAGGGGGTTGTTCTCCAGCTGGTTGAACAGAGTCTGAAAATCAAAGATGAAGCCAATAGCTTGACCAAAGCCTTAAAAGGAGATACCAAAAAACAGGGAAATTGGGGCGAAGTAATTTTAGAAAGGGTGTTGGAGCGTTCGGGACTTATGCGCGATCGTGAATTTAGATTACAGGTATCTCTTATGGATGCTGAGGGAAGGAGAATGCAGCCGGATGCAATTATTGATCTTCCCGAAGATAAACACTTAATTGTGGATTCAAAAGTCTCATTGGTTGCCTACGAACGCTGGGTCAATGCCGAGACGGATGAAGATCGAGCAATTTTTTCAAAACAGCACATACAATCCGTAGAAAACCATGTGAAAGAACTTTCCGCAAAAAATTACCACGAGTTATATGGTATTGAATCACCGGAATTTGTATTGTTATTTATGCCGATCGAATCTGCTTTAAGTATGTCAGTGGTTCAGAAACCAGATTTGTTTAGTGATGCCTGGGATCGCAAAGTTGTCATTGTTAGCCCTTCTACGTTATTGGCAACCCTTCGTACCATCGCTAGCATATGGAAGCAAGAACGTCAAACTAGAAATGTGATTGAAATTGCAAAAGAAGCAGGAAGTCTTTATGACAAATTTGTAAGCTTCTTAAATGATATGGAACAGGTACAAAACCAGTTGGAACGTGCATTAAAAAGCCATGAAGATGCGACCAAAAAACTGTCCACCGGAGCAGGGAATGTGATTGGTAAAGTGGAGAAATTAAAACGTCTGGGGGCTAAAGCAAATAAACAAATAGATCCTAAATTCCTGGACGAAGAAGATTAACGTAGACGGGCTTAACAAATAGTAAGCCCGTTTATAATTTTTATCTGTTAGATTTAAAGTCCGTTTTTCTACTAATAATAGTGGTTTCCCTTAGAGCTCTTTCATTCGCTTATTGATGGAAACATCAACATATGTATCCCTTAATCGGTCTACAGCTTCTTTCTGAACGGTTACATTGGTGTCTGACTCATAATCATGAATAGTCCTTTGGTTTTGGAGTTCATTATCATAAGGGTCTTTCCCTGCCAACAGTTTAACGATTACCGGCAAGCATTCAAGAAAGACAAAAAGCAAAGCAATAAAAAATACAGCGTTCGCATTTGACTCGTTGACTTTACCATTGGCATCATACCGGAGATTGCCTAAAGCCGAGTTGCGATCGGCAAAACCAGCCACATTCACGGCGCTATCCAACGAAGCGTTCGATAAAACTTTTTGATCTAATATACCTTCAAATTGTTGCTTTTGGCGTATCGCGTTCTGCTGGAGTGTTATTTTGTTGCGTAGCGTGTCCAAGTAGCCCTCTTTTTTCTTCAATTCCTCTTCTTTCATCTTGGCATAAGGGCCATAGCCCGTTACACCCGATGTTTCGGTCGTTTTGTTTCCAAAAATTTCATAATTCAATTTTGTTCGGTCATTTTTTATGCTAGATTCCAACGAATCCCGTTCTGTCGTAATCGATTTTAAAAGGGCAACCTCATTGGCATATTTCTTATTGAATGTACTATTAAGCGTATCAATTTTAGCACGTTGATCGGCGAGAAACCGAACTCGGAGGTTTTCTCGGATCTCTTTGTCAAAGATTTTTAACTCTAATGGCCTTGAAATTACCAATCCAATCAAAATGGCCAATAGAATTCGAGGAAGAGCCTGCAGAAGTTGCATAAAGCCACTTTTCGATTTATTTATACTCAGGACAATATAGCGATCCATATTAAATATCGCTAATCCCCAAATAATACCAAATACAAGGGCTAACAGCCAGTCAAATGCTCCCCCACTAAATACGAAATACATGGCATAGCCGCCAGAGAGGCTGGCAAATAATCCCGTGAAAAAAATAGTAGCACCTATGGCTGTGTACTTACTATGTTCTTCTGGATATTTTTCAAGAGTCTCTTGATGCACTCCGGCACATCTCCAAAAGAAACGGTTAATATCGCTCATTAAAATATTTTTACTCAAATTGACAGATTATTTTTAATAAGATTATGAATAAGTTTTTGTTTTACAATAGGATGACGTTTTTCCCTTCTCAATTTACAGTTCTAGTTCGAAGCCGTTCATTTGTCTAATTTTATTATCTTTGAAAAATAACAGGAATAATCAGATAATATGAAGAAAAGACAACTTTTGCCATTTTTTGCGATAGTGGCAACTGCATTTGTTGGTTGTGAGGAAAAAAAAGTGATGACAGATAATCCTCTTTTATTGGCTTATGAGACCCCATTCAATGTCCCTCCTTTTGACAAGATCAAAACTGAGGATTTTAGGCCAGCTTTTGATGAAGCTATAAAAGTACATAATTTGGAGATTGACACAATAGTCAATAATTCGGATAAAGCAACATTTCAAAATACTATAGTTGCACTTGAAAATGCAGGTAGGTTGTTGAATAATGTATCTACTGTATTTTATAATCTAAATAGCGCCAATACAAATGACAGTATTCAGGCAATAGCAAAAGATCTGGCGCCTATTTTATCGAGTCATTCAGATGAAATCTCGATGAATAGTAAATTATTCGACCGTATTAAAACCGTATGGAGTAACAGAAATACATTGGGACTTGATGAACAGGATAATAAGCTCCTGGAGGAAACTTATAAGAGCTTTGTACGTTCTGGAGCAAATCTTAAGGATGCCGATAAGGAAAAAATGAAAAAGATTAATGCTGAACTTTCAACATTAACAACCCAATTCGGACAAAATTTGCTTGCTGAAACAAATGCGTATATGCTCGTAGTTGATTCCGCTAGTCAATTGGAAGGATTGCCAGAGTCGTTGAAAACAGCGGCTGCTGAGGAGGCCATAGCAAAAGGTAAGAAGGACAAATGGGTTTTCACTTTACAGAATCCTTCAATTATGCCTTTCCTACAATATTCAAAAAATCGCGAGTTGAGAAAACAGCTTTGGGAAGCGTATCAGCTTCGCGGGAATCAAGATAATACAAACGATAACAAAGCAATTATTCAAAAAATTGTCAACCTTCGTCTCCAGAAAGCAAAATTGTTGGGCTATTCATCCCATGCAGCCTATGTACTGGAGGAGTCCATGGCCAAGAATCCAGCCAATGTGTATGCGTTGTTAAATAAGTTATGGAGTCCAGCGTTGGCGAAAGCGAAAGGTGAGGAAGCAGATATTGCGAAAGAAATAGCCGCTGAAGGTGGGAATTTTGCAGTAGCACCCTATGATTGGAGATATTATACAGAGATTATTCGCAAAAAGCGTTTTGCCTTGGATGAGGATGAGATTAAACCATATTTAAGTTTGCCTGCTGTCCGTGAAGGCGCATTTGGTGTAGCCAATAAATTATACGGTTTGACATTCGTCGCTTTAAACAATGTCCCAACTTATCATAAAGATGTGGAAGTATATGAAGTAAAAGATAAAGACGGTTCACATTTAGGTCTTCTATACGCTGATTTCTTTCCGCGCGAGTCTAAACGCGGTGGAGCTTGGATGACCTCTTACCGTAGCCAGTCAACAGAAGACGGAAAACGTGTCGCGCCGGTAATTTCCATCGTATGTAACTTTACAAAGCCAGTAGGAAAGAATCCAGCACTTTTAACATTTGATGAGGCTACTACACTGTTTCACGAATTTGGACATGCTTTACATGGGCTCCTCTCCAATGTGAGATACAGATCGATGGCCGGGACTTCCGTACCACGTGATTTTGTTGAACTGCCTTCGCAGGTGATGGAAAATTGGGCTGCAGATCCTGAGGTGCTCAAAACGTATGCAAAACATTTTAAAACCAAAGAGGCAATGCCAGATTCATTGATTCAGAAGATGGAGAAAGCTGGTACTTTTGACCAGGGATTTGCAACAGTTGAATACCTTTCGGCAGCATTGTTAGATATGGATTACCATGCTACGACAAAGCAGATTTCAAAAGATATCAATGGCTTTGAAAAAGCTGCGATGAAAAAAATAGGTATTATTGATGCGATTATCCCACGCTATAGAAGTACCTACTTTCAGCACATCTTCGCAGGTGGATATTCAGCCGGTTACTACGCCTATATCTGGTCTGAAGTATTAGACTCGGACGCTTTTGCAGCTTTCAAAGAAAAATCATTATACGATCAGGTAACAGCAGATTCTTTCCGCAAAAACATTCTTGAAAAAGGAGGTACAGATGATCCTGCCAAAATGTACCGCACGTTTAGGGGCGCGGATCCAGATCCAAAATATCTATTGAAGAAGAGAGGTTTAAACTAATCTTTAATGACTAAAAGGCGATATAGAAATATATCGCCTTTTTTTTGTTGATGTACTTGTTATTATAAAAACTATTCTTACATTTGAATATTATTTATAACAAGTCTAAATAAATAGATAAATATGTGTGATACGAAGATACTAAGCCAAAGAGGGGATACCCATATCAGTGTTTGTCTCAAGTGTCAAACCTATTATATCTGGCAACAGAGTTTTGTACTGACATTTACAAGGAATAAGTTTGTTGATTTTTTGAACATGACACGAACCACTGGTGATGAGCTCTTTTTTAGTTCTTTTCCAGACGGCGAATTTCGATTGATCATGAAGACACCCTATCCAGATATTGTATTTTCTTTTGACGAAGAACAATGGCAAAATTTTCGAGATGCACTCCAAGAATCTTATTATATGAATGAGTTTTATGGAATGCTGAATAATTAAGATAAAAAGTCCTGTTGCATCGCTTGTGTTTCATCTCTCTTTCCTTATGCGTTGACAACAGGCACAAACAAAACCCTCAGTTATACTTGCATAAGTTCATGCGGATATATCCTGGGGGTTCTTATTTATATCTATAAATCTTTGTATGTTTCCGAAGTATCAATTTACAAGCAGATTGATGGTGCCATTCAATATATTGGCATAGCTTTTTAAAACATTTTATCTAATTTTACATTAAAAAGCAAACGGTTTGATAAAGCAGGAAGTTATTGACAAGGTACTGGAAACAGCACGGATAGAAGAGGTGGTGGGCGACTTCGTTGATTTAAAGAAACGGGGTACGTCTTTGATTGGAAATTGCCCTTTCCATCATGAAAAGACACCCTCCTTTCACGTATCTGTTTCGAAGGGTATCTATAAGTGTTTTGGATGTGGTGTTGGTGGAGATTCCCTTAAATTTGTGATGGAACTGGAAAAGTTTTCTTATCCGGAGGCCATCCGTTATTTAGCCGATAAATATTCGATTCAAATAGAAGAGGTTGAGCGTTCTCCTGCTCAGCTTGCAGCACAAGATAAAAGGGAAAGCCTGTATGTACTGAATGCGTGGGCCGGTAAGTTTTTTGCCGAACAGCTCTGGAAAACTGAAATGGGGCAGGTCATTGGACTCAACTACTTTAAGGAGCGGGGCTACACTGAGGATATCATTAAAAAATTTGAATTGGGCTATTCGCCGGAGGAATGGACAGCATTGGTCGACAAGGCACAAGTGGCCGGTTTTCATCCCGATTATTTAGCAGCAAGTGGCCTGGCCATTGAACGTGACGATAAATCATTGTATGACCGCTTTCGTGGTCGGGTTATGTTTCCTATACATAACTTGACGGGCCGTGTAATTGGCTTCGGCGGGAGGACGCTAAAGACAGATAAAAAGATTGCCAAATATGTAAATTCTCCTGAAAGTGAAATCTACCATAAATCCGATGTGCTGTATGGATTGAATTTTGCCAAGAAGGCAATTATGGAAGAGGATAATTGCTACTTGGTAGAGGGGTATGCAGATGTTCTTTCGGTACATCAAGCTGGAGTCGAAAATGTTGTTTCCTCCTCGGGAACTTCGTTGACAACAGGTCAGATCAAGCTTATTTCCAGATTCACAAAAAATGTGACCATACTTTATGATGGGGATGAAGCAGGGATCAAAGCCTCACTACGGGGTACAGATATGCTGCTCGAAGAAGGCTTAAACGTTAAGGTATTGCTTTTTCCTGATGGAAATGACCCCGATTCTTACGTGCAGAAGTTTGGTGCCGCAGCTTTTAAGGATTATGTGAAATCCAAGCAGCAGGACTTTATCTTTTACAAAACGAATATTCTACTTCGCGATGCCAATAATGACCCAATAAAGAGGGCCGAGGTAATTCGTGATGTAGTCGAAAGTATTGCATTGATTCCAGATGAGATTAAGGTATCTGTTTTTATCCGGGAATGTAGCAGCCTTTTGGATATCGAAGAGCGGATTTTATTGGCCGAGCTCAATAAAATCAGACTAAATAGGGCAAGAAAAGCAGATAAGGATGCAGCACGGAAACCTCAAAGCTCACTGCCAAACGCCGGCATGTCGCATGTTGGAATGGATGGTCCGCCTCCGGATTTCTTTATGACTGACGATGAGCGAGGCGGAGTTGCCCCTATGGAGCCCATTGAGCAGCCGGCACAGCTGACATCGGAAATTCTCCAGGAACGTGAGATTGTACGTATCTTAATCAACTATGGTGACTATCTAGCTACTTGGGAAGGCGATGGAGATATTCCTGTTGCAGGCGTATTATTGGGAAATATAAGCGACATTGAGTTTAAAGACAAAGCCGCAGCTTATATTTTGAAAGTGTATCGAGAGGCTGCAGCAAAGTACGAGATTCCTGATGCCAAGCAGTTTTATTCGAACCCGGATCCGTCAATCTCGGATTTGGCAATTAATAGTGTTGCCAGTAAATATTCGCTTAGTGAAAATTGGAACGACGATAAGCGTAAAATTTATGTAACGCATGAATATGAGCATTTAAAACCGCTTGTTGTTACGGCGATCTATCGAATTAAAAAACGTAAAATTGAAACCGAAATGCATCATATTCGTGAAGAGATGAAACACGAAAAAGATGAGGCAAATTTGGAAGTCCTTATTTTTAAATATCAGAAGCTAAAAGAAGCTGAAAGGTTGTTGGGTGGGTTTCTGGGAAATACTATTGTAAAGTGATCAACTGTTATGGCCAAGCATCTTGAAACGGGCAACTGGGGTGAACAAATGGCGATGGAATACCTCGTAGAGAAAGGCTATAAAATAGTGTTAAGAAATTGGCGATTTAAGAATTTAGAGGTAGATTTGATCGTGAGGGACAAGGATACACTTGTATTTGTTGAAGTTAAAACACGGTCGGGAACTGATTTCGGCGAACCTTACGAATTTGTAGATGTAAAAAAGCAACGTCGACTGATTCGTGCTGCCCAGGCTTATATCCTTAAAACCCATTACACCGGTGAGCTTCGATTTGATGTTGTCTCCATAACGAGAGCCCCCAAAGTTGAACTCAATTATATCAAAGATGCGTTTTGGGATAGTTGATAATACGTACTTATAAATAACTATACATAGATGAGAAAAATCACTTATTTTATGGCAATTGCAGCACTTGCTTTTGCTTCTTGTAAGTCAAAAAAATCCAGTTTGGAATTTGCGTCTCCTGGAGCAAATCAAGCTGTTTTAAAAGGTGCTCAAGTGCAATTGAAACTGAAATTTGAATCAGTGACAATGGACTCTGTAGCTTATTTTGTAGATAATAAACATGTGGGCTCATCAACCGACACCACGGCGATTACCGTAGATACAAAGGACATGGCTTATGGTACACGGAATATTTCCGCTTTGGTATACAACGCCGGAAAACCTGATTCTGTTTCCAGTACCTTTTACGTTGTACCCGCAAGCGCAAAAAACTATGGTTTTGAGGTAGTGAACAAATATCCGCACGATACGACAGCATTTACACAAGGTCTACAGTTTGCAGATGGTGTTCTCTATGAATCGAATGGGCGCTATGGCGAGTCTAACCTGAGAAAAGTTGATCTAAAAACAGGTAAAGTACTGAAAGAGATTAAATTTGATGAAAAGACATTCGCTGAAGGAATGACCTTGGTTGGTAATAAGTTATTTATGTTAACTTGGCAACAAGGAGAAGGCTATGTCTTTGATAAAAACTCTTTTGTAAAGGAAAGTTCCTTTAAATATGAAAATAGTAAGGAAGGTTGGGGTCTAACCTACGATGGTCAGCACTTGATTAAATCTGATGGCTCCAATAAGCTATACTTTTTAGATGCAACAACCGGTAAGGAGTTGAATGCTATCGGAGTTTACGACGAAGCCGGCCCAGTGGATGAACTTAACGAACTGGAGTATATAGACGGCAAAGTCTATGCAAATGTCTATCAGAAAGATGTTATTGTTATCATCAACCCACAAACAGGAGCAGTAGAGGAGCGGATTAATTTGGTGGGCATTTATGAGCATACGTCTGCTTACGATAATGAATTGAATGGCATCGCTTATGATGAGGTGGGCAAACGCCTATTTGTAACAGGTAAGCTATGGGATACGTTGTATGAAATCAAAACCGTTGAAAAATAGCGTTCCAACAATATACTTTCCTCATAAACATCATGTGATGCAATCAATTTATAAAAACGGAATGGAGGTGTGGTTTTAATAAAAGTGAAAGGGGTTATCCAAATGGCATTTGATAACCCCTTTTACTTCGAGAAGTTTTGCATTCACCATTTGATATATGCATTCCCCTAAAAAGTCGTCTATATACCACTTGATAGGTAAAGCTAATGTAAAAACGTACCGACATTAAAAAAGGAATGCAGATAGACCACATTCCTTTTTTCTTTTGATTCCTAATTATTTACTAGTACACAGGTGTAAACATCCATGTGTCGTCAAGTGGATTTGTACCATTTAATCCGGTAGAGATAAATCCATTTGAACCAATAGCAAAGCTGATTGCGTTATACCTTGCGGAGCCAGCTAAAGCAGTATTTTCTGTCGTCCAATAATCTCCACTTGCTACATATTTATATGTTGTGTTTTGAGCAACAGAGTTCTTCAATCCACCTACTAAAAATCCATTGCCACCAATCGCAAATGTAGAAGCATTAGAACGCGTCAAATCGTATGAATAAGTTCCGTCCGAACGTTTAAGTGAATTTTTAGTAATCCATCCGCTTTTGCCATCGAATTGGCGAAGAGCTTCTCCATAACCATAAGAAGAAACACCACCACCTACGTAAGCTACGTTATTGATTACAAAAGCAAATGCACCAGTTACTTTATTAGGAAAAGTAACAGCATCAATTTCTGTCCATACGTTTGTTGCTGGATTATACTCAAAAAATCTATTTTCATTTTTTGAACCACCCTGCGTACCATTTGTGGCACCAGTACCTACATATCCTTTTCCACCTACCGAAAAAGCAACTGCACCATTTAATGCGATTGGTAAATCAGCTATTTTCTTCCATGTTTCTGTTGCGGAGTCAAATGAATAAAAATCACTTAAAGCGTTTGTACCATCATCAGTTCCGCTACCGACATAGCCAATTTTTCCTATAGAGAACCCCACTGCGCCACTTCTTGCGATACCCGGGAAATTAGACGAAGTTGGAAGAGATATCCATGATTTTTTATCTGCGTCAAATTTTTGCACATCAACTGCTCTAACCTTATTGTTGATTAATCCAGTCGTTGCATATACCTTATTATCGATCACGAAACTCGCAGCACCAGATCTAGGATCACCACTAAATGCTGCTTGAGCAGACCACTCTGTAGTTTTGTCGGTTTCATCGTTGTTATCTTTTTTACAAGAAGAAAAAGATGAAACGGTCAATACAAGAGCTGATAGAATGAGTAGCCAATTTTTCTTGTTCATAAATTATTGAAATTTAGTATAAAGGATGTTTAATTTAATTTTTGGTTCATTACCCTGTTTGGACAAGATCAATCTGTCGCCTGTTGCAAAAAGATTCTGCAACGGTAGAGATACGTATAACGACGTATTTTTATAAGTTGTCTTAAATCTGGTTAAATATTCAATCAAATTAAAAGTATATTTACCATAATTTGTATTGTCGGAGACAGCAACTGCTTGTTGAACTTCATTAGGATTACCGAAAGGTGGATGCAGTAGACCAATTGGGTTACCTAAACTATTTGCAATCATGAGTACCAAACTTCTTGGTTGCGCAAAATTCGTTTGAGCGCTATTTTCTGCCTCAATGACTAATTCAGCTTTATTGATTGCAATCGTCGGATCATTCACTAACTGTAGTAACGTAGGAAATTCTATTTTTGCTACAACACCTGTAGATCCTTCTATAAAGGTATAACCATCTGTTTGGCCGCTAGCTATCTCCGGGTTTGATAAAGTCATTGAAGCAAACTTGGTTGCTGAACGATCCGCTTCAACATGATTATACTGAAAACCTCTATTATCAATGTTAAAATATTGTTTCCCTGAAGTCTTTGCGCCCTGCGCATTCATGAAGGAGTAATGTACCTGTAGATAAATTGTATCTTTAAGTCCGATCATTGTTGTGTTCCCTGCATCAGGAACGAGCGCTAAACCTTTAAAATATTCTTGAAAACTTGAACTAGTAGAAACTCTATTATCTTTATTTTTGATCAGTGAAAACAATTCATTACTGATCATATCGTTGAATCTAAAATGAAGTGAATCAATCGATCTAACACGGGGTCTGAAAGAAATTTCCGCTAGATTATTAGTCTCGTAAGCAAATTTTTTCGTGCTTGCAATACTTAGTGAAGGCAGATAATAAGGACGCTCATAAATAGGTTTAGTAGGGTCGAGCTGAGTTTGCGTGATATCTTCCGAAACACGGTGAACCGAAATTTTTTGCATTTGAGTCGTATCACCATAATAATATTTGTTGAGCGGCATCACCAATGAAACAGAATCCAGTACCGCATCATCCGGTAAGGTAGCACTGTTAATCGTACCGATTCCCAAACGCATATAAGAAGTCGATTTCACGCTTCCTGTGACATCATTTTTATTGTTCCCGACTAAAATCATCCCGGTAGCAGACGATGGGACGATATTCAATTGATAAGTAGAAACTTTGACGGAAACGCTATCAATAGGTACTAAGCCGATTGTTTCATTTCTCGAACTATCCAAGGAGAGTGAAACGTCTTTATTACAACCAACAAAAGCGGCCAATGTAAAAAGTGGAAGTAAAAATTGTATACTACGTCTCTTAAAGTCTTTAATCATATTAATTTTTGAATAGTGCAAAAGTAATCAATGACAACTGTTAATCAGTGTTATATTTTGTTAAATATGGTTAATTACCACAGCGATTGCAAATCTAGTAATTTAAATTTGTTTTAGTTATGGGTAGAAGATTTAAATTACTGATCAGTTTGATCGTTTTAATCGGGGTAGGAATTACTGTAGTTCTGGGGATTTGGCTCTATGGAAGTTATACCAATCGGCGGGATCTATTTCTATCCACAGCTGAGCGTTCACTATTCAACGCAGTTCAGGAGGCGTACCAGGCTCGCAATGGAGACCGGCAATTGGATGGGCGGGAGGCTGATCGGAATCGCCTCCTACAAGATGTAAAACGAGAGCTTTCGGGATTATTGCCCGCTTCAGAGCTCGATAGGGCTTTACAACGAGTAAATGCCGAACGGCCTAAAAACGAGCATTTTGAGCGTGAGAGCCACAACAGACGAGAAAAAATATTTCCTAAAGATCGCGAAGGACAGGGTGCAATCATTCCGCCCTTTTTGTTCCGTGACTTTGATATGAATACAGCTAATCTCAATTTGATCGAAAGAAAATTCAAAGAATCTTTAAACAATAAGAGCATATCAGTGCCATTTGAAATGGCTATTGTTACGATTCCTCATGATCAAATCAAAGACGTGCGCCGCAAGTACCGTGAAGCAAATCTCGCTTGGACTAGGCCGATGATGGTCAATCCGCAAAAAAATGAATTTCTTGTTATCAAATTTCAGGAGGATTGGAAGTATCTCTTGTATAGCTTGAGCTGGCAGCTACTCATCTCGTTGCTATTGATAGGGCTGCTGCTGGGCACATTCTTCTATCTGATGAAAACGATTCTAAACCAAAATAAAATGGCCGAGCTCCGTAAGAATTTTGTCGACAACATGACACATGAGCTTAAAACACCAGTGTCTACAGTCATGGCAGCCATAGAAGCTATACAAATGTATGGTGTAAAGGATGATAAGGAAAAGATGAATCGGTATCTGGATATTTCTAAAAGAGAGCTGGAACATCTGTCCAATATGATCGAAAAGGTTCTTCAGATGGATATTGATGCCAACAGGGGGATTGTTTTACAACGTTCGGATTTCGATCTTGTCGCCATGGTGGAAGGAGCTATTCAAGTTGCCCAACTGAATAAAGCCAAAAAAGTGGATTTTAACCTTATTACGATACCGGATAAGATCATGATCAATGGCGATGAAGCCCATTTAAAAAATGTGGTCAATAATTTGCTTGAAAATGCGATAAAATATGCTGGACAGGAAGTTTATATTGAGGTGGAAGTAAAGGAAATGAAGGAAAATGCCCATATTCGTATTACAGATAATGGCAAAGGGATTAGCTCCGAATACCATAATCAGATTTTTGATATGTTTTTTCGGGTCCCGTCCGGTAATCTACACGATGTAAAAGGATTTGGTTTGGGCCTTGCCTATGTCAAGCAGGTGGTAAAAAGACACGATGGGAAAATTACTGTCGAAAGTGAGCTTAGCAAAGGAAGTACCTTTCGTATTCTTTTACCTCATTAATAAATAGTGATATATACGTCTGAAAGCAAATGCCATTATATAGTGAGTTGTTAACAAGTGAATTTCACCAAATGGTTTTTGAAACGAGGAAAAAATATATTTTAATTGGATCATTTACGCTATGATTGAAATTTTATATGTAGAAGATGAGCCGAGTCTCGGAATGATCGTTGCCGATAGCCTAGAAGCAAATGGGTTCCATGTCACCCATTGCAGCAATGGGCACGAAGCCCTGGAAGCATTTACAGCGACTCGGCCAGATATTTTGGTTGTTGATGTGATGATGCCAGTCATGGATGGCTTTACATTGGCAACAAAGATAAGGGAATCAGATACCCAAATACCCATTATATTTTTGACCGCCAAAGTGCAGACAGAGGATGTTGTGAAGGGATTTCGTCTGGGCGGAGACGATTACGTCAAAAAACCATTTAAGATCGAAGAATTGGTTGTGCGGATAGAGTCCCTATTAAAAAATAGCCCCAAAATGCTGTTCGGCCAAAAGCTGATGATAGGAGACTATAGCCTCGATAGCCTAAAACATCAGTTGACCTATCAAAGTGAGGTGCTTAAGCTGTCTTTCCGCGAAAGTGAACTACTGCGGAAGCTATACGAACAGAAGGATAAAGTCATTCCACGGGAGGATATCATGCGCGCCTATTGGAGCCATGATAAGTATTTTACAGGACGTAGCCTGGACGTGTTTATCAGCCGGATACGAAAATACCTCAGTCAGGATGAACGGATCAAGATTATCAATGTCAGGGGAGTGGGATATATGCTTACCGTTGATTGATCGAAGTGTTCCACGTGGATTGATCTAATGGGCATTTTAGGCTAACGACGATTTTTCATCACCGATTTTCCGCCAAGACCCCGAATATGATAAGTGAAACTTAATACCGCGTAGCGCGTTATGGCATTGGATTGCGAAACACGTACCCAAAGATCGTTGACCTGCTGATTGATATTTTTATTGTCATTAAATAGATCAAATACCGTGAGATTGATTTCAGCGTTCCTGCGCTTAAAAAGTTTTTTGCCAACAGAAACGTTCCATAGCAAACTTGTTGTACTCGGTGAATTCAGGATACTACCATTGTAGAGGTAGTTGAACGTTGAATTGAGCGTCCAGGTTTTTAACAGGGTTAAAGCGATAGAATTACCGATGGTATGCTTATAGACTGAATAATTGGACTTCTCGGTCGCTGAGTTCTTGGAAAATGCTATATTTCCATTGTAATCCAATCCAATGATAACGTCTTTACTGAATGCTGTATTGACGCCAATGCGTTGACCCATTCCATATGTTTGCGCGTTGACCTTTTCGAGATTTAACAAAGTGTAATTCTGGTTGAAATACATATTGTTGTTCAGGTTTAAGTTGAGCTTCAACGGTTCAAAGCGATACCCAAGACTGTTCTGCCATTTCAGGTTATAAACTCCATCGAAGTTTTCTGGCCTGATATACTGTCCTCCTGGTCCCAATACGACGTCCTCCGTAATTGTGAATGCCGAATCTGTGGTGAAAATGGTGTTGGCGATTTTATGTTGAATGAAATCTGCTGTAAAATCAGAGGTGAAGCTTTTCCCCGTGCCCTTATTGATTGATCTGAATTGCAAAACAAGGTTATGGTCATACTCCTGTTTGAGATTTGGGTTTCCGGAGCTGATACGAAGTGGGTTTTGATTGTCTATAAAATCCTGCAATTGCTCGATTGAAGGTGTGTTTGTCTTTGTATTGTACCGAAACTCAACCCGTGTGTCCTTATTGAAACTATACTGGAAGTTCAGATTAGGCAGCAGACTGGTAAAGTGACTTTTTGTTGTCAGCGTATTGGGGAATAATTTGTCATTGACTTGCGCTGCAGTCTGATAATCTAAGCCAATCTGAAACCTTATGCTGTCTTTTTTGCTAAATAAGTAGGAGACACCACCGCTATGGTAGACAAAATCATTTCGAAATTCATTGGAAAGACGGTTTTTTAATTCCCCGAGCTGACCTGTTTCAGCTAGGAATTCATAGGTCTTCCGGTCCGAATAACGTGCCGTATTCCGAAAAGTATAATTCCCCTGCACTCGGGAATATTTACCTAACATTTCTGTATAGGCAATTTTGGAACGAAAACCATTATTGTCACCAAGGGAATAATTTCTATTGTTGACCGTATCGACCCGGCTGAATAGCCCATCTTTATAATACGAGTTTAGCGCGAAATTTTCAGCATGGCTTTTATTACTGCTAAATGAGCCATTGATATTAAAACTGATCGTGCGACCGGGTTTGTTGAGTCTTCGCATATACGTGAGGTCTCCGCCCCAGTTGAAATTTTCTACAAAGCTCTTATTCCTGCGGTCAGAACTATTTAGCATCTCGGCAAGATTTAATAAGGTATTGCCCGTGGAGCTACTGTTCCTGTCATTATTTTGATAGGAGAAATTAGGTTGAAAGTCCAGCTTTTGAATAGAATCTATCTTCCAGTTCGCGCGGACCGACAGCGCATGGCTGTTGCTGTAAGTATTGTTAAATTGATTCTGGTTGTTGATTTGGTTGGCCCGGTTGCCTGCAGTATATTCTGTTTTGCTTTGGCTGAGTACATTGTTGTCGGTATAGTTGTAGGTGTAATTTGCATTGAAGTCCATCCGGTCATCAAAAAAACGGTCCAAATAATTAAACCCCGCATTGAAACGTGTGGTCACTCCCTGACCGGTGCGGCCTCTTGTGTTTCCGCGAGGGGCAAAACCATTGGGCTGATTGACATTGTTGGTATTAATGTCAATTGAATATTGCCGTTTAGGATTCATTTTCGTTACCTGTGTATTGATGGCATATTTTCGGTCAGGACCTGCCCCCCCAGAGAGCTTACCGAAATAGGATTTTCTTTTATCGGGTTTGGTGACAATATTGATCACTTTCATCCGTTTTCCATCATCAAAACCACTAAATTTCGCTTGTTCTGTTTTATCATCGATAATTTGGATCTTAGCAATAACATCGGCAGGAAGATTTTTCAACGCCACTTTAGGATCTGTGCTGAAAAACTCCCGACCATCAATAATAATCTTATTGACGGACTCACCCTGAGCTTTAACATTGCCATCGTCATCAATTTCAACCCCAGGAATCTGTTTGATCAATTCGTCGGCATCTGCAAAATCTTGTGTAACATATTTCTTCGTATCAAATTCGAGCGTATCTCCTCTAACCTGTATACTGCTCGCGGCGATACTGATTTCATCCAATACAATTTCAGTACTACTGAGTTTAAACGTAAGGTCAACGGTTTTACCAAGCAGCTTAACGCGCCGAAGGTCTGTCGTATAGCCCATCGCTTGTGCTGTAACCAAATAGTCGCCGTCGGAAAGTTTGCTGCTGCTAAACTTCCCTAAAATATCTGTAGGAACCTGAAATTTAATTGAATCTTTCACCGCGATGAACGTGATACTTGCAGCTTGGATAGGGCGTGATGTTCTATCATCCAGCAGCGTGCCCATAATATAGTGCTGGGCTAAGACATTTTTTCCCAATAACAACATACTGATCGCTAGGAGCGAGATAGTCCACAAGTTGATCTTCATTGATTGAACAGCGAATGTGTTTTAATATTCGGTTAATGGTTACATAAATTGATTTGCCAAAAATAGGGTACTATTTGTTACGAATTATTATCATTTTGGTTACAATACCCCCAAGAGAATGGAAAGATTAGATATATTTGCAGTGGAATTAAAAGTCAGCTAAACAAAACCGTATAGCAGATGTAGTGTTATAAGGTTTTGATAAAAGGAATAAAAGATGAAAGAAAGTGTTTTGAGTAGAAAAGAGCGTATTATGAAAGAAGCATTGCTGCTTTTCTCAGATCAAGGCTATACGAATACCTCTACCAAAACGATTGCCCAAAATGCTGGAGTTTCTGAAGCCTTGATCTTTAAACATTTTGGAAACAAAGATGCGTTGCTGGTTTATTTGATTAAATCAGGATATCGCAAAGTGCTTACCCATCACCGCGGCATGATGACCTATCGTGAACCAAAAGAATTTCTGCGCACAATGATCAATCTCCCAAGTAAGCTGGTGAGTGCAGAACCCATATTTTGGCGATTGCAGGAGCGTTTGTCTCATCATCCATTTTCAAAACAGCAGCATGAACAGTTTATGAAACCGGTTCAGCCCATTATTCATCGTGCTTTTAAAGAATTAGGTTATGAAAGTCCTGAGTTTGAAACCGAATTCTTATTGCTGATTATAGATACCTTATGGAAAAAAGAAGCTATCGGCGAATTGGAGAATACCATGGAACTGACCCTGTTTTTAGAGAAAAAGTATAACCTGATTTAGCATACAAGATTCAGTGATTGGTTTTTGCCAAAGAACTGTTTCGTTAATCGCGGTAATCAATTGCCGCCCCGCGTTTTGCTCCCTTAATCCGTAGCGTCAGTACTTTTGCTGCCCCTTCCAAATCTTGAGAAGTTCTTTACAGCCAGTTATGTAATAAAAATGCCGTTTTATGCGTTTTTATATAAAAATATTGCAAAAACAATTTCTTATTCTCCAAAATAATAGCGTTCTTAGTACTTTTAAATACATTATACAAACTAATTTATGTTCAAAAAATTCGGTCTGACAATATTGGCACTAGTCGGCACAATTCCTTTTTTGAAAGCTCAGGATAAAAAAGATTTTGTGCGCTATATTAACTCTCAGCATGAATGGGTCGATTCGGTATTCAATACTTTGACCCCAAAAGAAAAAGTTGCTCAGTTATTTTTAGTTCGTGCACACACCAATCTGGGGCAAAAGTATATTGACTCCGTCGCACAAGTGGTACAAGACGAGCATTTGGGGGGACTGGTCGTATTTCAGGGCGGTCCAGTACGACATGTGGAGATGTTTAATCGGTATCAGTCACTAGCTAAGGTTCCTTTGATGATGACATTTGATGGCGAATGGGGTTTGGGTATGCGCATGCCGGATTCTACCTTGTCTTTCCCTTATCAAATGACATTAGGCGCCGTGCAGGATAATAAGTTAATCTATCGTATGGGACGTGAGGTTGCCTTAGATTTCCATCGCATAGGGATGCATTTTAATTTTGCGCCCGACGTAGATATCAACAATAACCCCAAAAACCCAGTAATAGGTATACGTTCTTTTGGTGATAATAAATATAATGTGACGCAAAAGGCAAAGGCTTATATGGAGGGTATGGTGGATGGCGGAATATTGGCTTCCATCAAACATTTCCCTGGCCATGGTGATACCGACGTGGATTCACATTACGATCTGCCGCAGCTTCCTTTTGATAAAAAGCGATTGGATAGCCTTGAAATGTATCCTTTCAAAGAGTTGATCAAGGCTGGTGCTCCCGCTGTTATGGTGGCTCACATGAATATTCCGAGTTTGGACGACACTCCTAATATGCCATCCTCTATTTCCAAGAAAGTTGTTACCGATCTTTTACGCAATGAACTTGGCTTCAAAGGGCTAACGGTTACAGATGCAATGGACATGAAAGGCGTGAAGAAATTTTTTCCAAACGGTGAAGCCGATGTACAGGCCATTATTGCAGGCCATGATTTACTTGAAGTGTCGGAAAATAGCAAACGCGCAATCGATTTAATAATAAAAGCGATTGAAGCGGGACGTATTTCCCAGGCCGATATTGATGCGCGCGTCAAAAGAGTGCTCGCCGCTAAATTATGGCTTGGTTTAGATAAATACCAGGCAACTGCTTTACAGAATCTATATAGTGATCTACACCGTGCCTCGGCAGTTCAGCTTATTGATGAACTTTCAGATGCAGCAATAACCGCATTGAATTCGACAGAAAAATTAAAGTCATTCAAGAAAGATTTACCCACCGCTATTATCAATATCGGAATCACCGCCAACCAAACTTTTCAAAATGAATTAGGAGCAGCGCTGACTAATGAAACACAATATTTCATCACCGATAGCATGAGTAAAAATGAGATTAAGCGTTTGACAAAAGAAATTAAAAAGCATAAGCAGTTTATTATCGCTGTACACGATACAAGACTTCGTCCGCGCCCAACGATGGTGTTGAATAAAGATGTGCAAGGGTTGATGAAGAAATTTGCAAAAAAATCAATCTTGACCTTATTCACTAACGCTTATGCATTAGATGGTTTTGAAGCTGCAAAAAAGGCGAAGACCATTTTGCTTGCCTATCAGAATGATGCATTCATGCAGAAAGCAGTGGTAAAAACGATTTTAGGGCAAAATATCCCCAAAGGCAAGCTCCCTGTAACAATTAATAAGAAATTTAAATACGGGCAGGGAAAATAAAGTTTATAGCATTACACCCAAAAGCGCCTCTTCCCAAAATGGTCTCCCTACAAAGCAAAACCATTTAGGAAGAGGTGTTTTTTTAAGGGTTGGTTTAATTCTCTTCGATGGCTGTCCTACTATCAGACGGCTTACTTTCATTTTTCATTCGGTCTATTGCCGTCACGACATATTTATACTGTTGGTGCGGTTTGATGTCGTCATCGGTATACTGAAGCTTATCTCCGTCAAAGGTGATAAAAATAATTTTTCCCGGATCCTGGATACCGACTTTTTCATCGAGGTTGAATCGATAGATTACATAACCATAGGCAGACTCCCCATCGCTTGCCATATCTGGCTTTTGCCAAAATAGGGTGTTCATTTTAGCATTGGGCGATTTTTTCACTAAAAGACCAAAAGGTGCATTCGGTGGAATACTGTCTAGCCAAGGCATCGCAGGCGGTAAAGCAGGGCTTCGGTATAGGTCATTCCGCATAGAGTCCTGCAACCCAGCAAGGTTATCAGTAAGCGATTTGGAACTAAAATAAATACTTCCTTCCACATTGTGTTCCTCCCTTAAGTGGCGTACCTGTCTCGGAATTTGGCTTCGGTCTGTCCACCCGATCTTATTTTCGTTAACACGGTAAGCTCCATGGCCCACATAAAAATGGCGGCCATAGGTGTGTTTCTGCCACCAGTCAACTAAGATCTCATACGCCGCTGCTCGATTTTTGAAAGGAAAGTAGATCTGCGGATTGATATAATCAATCCAGCCTTCCTGCATCCATTTGACGCCATCAGCATATAACTCCCGATAAGCACTCAGCCCACGGGTCTCCGAGCCAGCACTATTGTTTTCTTTGTTGTCCCATACACCACAAGGACTGATACCGTATTTGACATAGGGCTTTACTTTTTTGATAGCAACACCAAGATCGCGTACCAACAGGTTGACGTTGTTGCGTCGCCAGTCGTCAATTTTTTCAATCCCATTATTATATTGACCAAAAGTAATCTGATCCGGTACGGGTGTATTTCTGTTATCAGGATAGGGGTAAAAATAGTCATCGAAGTGGACTCCGTCTACATCGTAGTTCTTAACCACATCCATAATCACATCAATTATATATTTACGTACTTCAGGAATCCCCGGATTGAAAAGTTTTTTACCGGCATAAGTGAAGAACCATTCAGGGTGACGCTTGGTAATATGGTCTTCCGAAAAATGAGCGGGATTTAACGTAGTTGAAGCACGATATGGATTGAACCAGGCATGAAGTTCCATTCCTCTCTTGTGTGCCTCATTGATTGCAAATTCCAAAGGATCATAAAATGGAGAAGGAGCCAATCCCTGTTTTCCGGTTAAGTATCTACTCCAAAGCTCTCTGCCTTTTGCATAGAAGGCGTCTGCCGCAGGACGCACTTGCAGAATAATCGCATTCAGTCCCGCACTACGATGTTGGTCCAGCAAATCGATGAATTCCTGTTTTTGCTTTGCAACATTATTGCCAGCTTTCACGGAGGGCCAGTCTATGTTACCTATCGTGGCAACCCATACACCGCGAAACTCCCGCTTAGGGAGCAGCTGAGAATGCGATCTAATCGAAAAGAAACAAATAAAAAATGTAAAAAAAGAATATAAAACTGTTTTTCCCGTCATCCTATAAATTATAGCCAACAAAGATAGGGAAGCATTTCTTACTTTTTCGCTAAAAAATGTAAGATGTTTGTTGGATACTTGCTAAAAGAACGTGAGCTTGGTTTTCAAATTGATAATAATGCAATTGCAGGTAACATTGTACTTTATTTGTACTAATTTAGATGCGGTTTTTAATAAAGCATGACTTGATCGGCTGACCGCAATAAAAAAAATTATGAGCAAAGAACAAATATCCGTTTTTGATATGTTTAAGATTGGTATAGGACCCTCTAGTTCGCATACCTTAGGACCGTGGCGTGCGGCGCAGCAATTTACCGCTGTGCTCAAGTCAAATGGTGTATTAAACGAGGTCGAACAGGTTAAAATTTTGCTTTATGGTTCTTTAGCTAAGACGGGGGCTGGGCACGGTACTGATATTGCTGTTCTATTAGGATTGAGCGGAGATGATCCCGTTACCTTTGATGTTAATCAAGTTACGCCTAAAGTGGACCATATCAAGGCAAGCGGTAAACTCCAAGTCGCTGGGGAACGAACCATTCCATTTTACTACCCAGAAGATTTACTTTTTTTATATGCTGAAAGCTTGCCTTTTCATCCGAATGCTGTTACTTTTCAGGCTTTTCTATCCAATGGGAAAGCAATTAGTGAAACCTATTATTCTATAGGTGGCGGTTTTGTCGTGCAAGAAAATGACACCGAAGGTGTTTTATCGGAAGTAGACCTTCCATTTCCTGTAGATACTGCAC
Source organism: Sphingobacterium sp. 2149 (assembly GCF_031455655.1). Lineage (NCBI taxonomy): Bacteria > Pseudomonadati > Bacteroidota > Sphingobacteriia > Sphingobacteriales > Sphingobacteriaceae > Sphingobacterium > Sphingobacterium sp. 2149. The sequence continues at coordinate 160,636 of NZ_JAVDTD010000012.1, forward strand.
AGGAACTCCTGCATTGGACGATGAAAACCGGATTGAAAATTTCCGAGCTGGTCCTCGAAAATGAATGTGCATGGCGTGAAGAAAGCGAAACGCTGGCGGGGGTATTAACTATTTATCAAACGATACAGGAGTGTATCTACCGGGGCTGCCATACAGGAGGGACATTGCCCGGAGGATTAAATGTCGAACGTAGAGCGGCTAAGCTAAATAAAAAATTAATGCAGGGGCGTACCTATCAGGATTATACGTCTTGGGTTGGCGCAATTCGCGAAGGAGGGCAAAACTTTCAATATATTCTGGATTGGGTAAGTTGTTTTGCACTTGCCGTCAATGAAGAAAACGCCTCTTTCGGACGTGTGGTGACAGCTCCTACTAACGGCGCATCAGGTGTTATCCCGGCTGTATTGCAGTATTATATCACATTCCACGACGGAATGCGTGAAAATAAAATTATACAGTTTATCCTTACAGCATCTGAAATTGGTTCAATTTTTAAGAAAAATGCAACTATTTCTGCTGCAATGGGAGGCTGTCAGGCAGAGATCGGCGTTTCCTCGGCCATGGCTGCCGGAGCGTTGACCGAAGTGCTGGGTGGATCGCAGCGGCAGGTGCTAATGGCTGCCGAGATTGCTATGGAGCATCATCTTGGATTGACATGCGATCCAATCGGTGGGTTGGTTCAGATCCCATGTATTGAACGCAATACGATGGGGGCTATTAAAGCGATAACTGCAGCACAGTTAGCGTTACAATCGAATCCGGATAAAGCAAAGGTTAGTTTGGATACTGTGGTTAAAACGATGTGGGAGACGGCTCTTGATATGAACGCTAAATATAAAGAAACAGCCGATGGCGGACTGGCCGTCAATATTCCTTTGAGTTTGCCGGAATGTTAATGATTGTCTGAGTCTTTTTGTTTTTTGTATCTTTGAGGCGATAATATATATTCTTAAAAATAAATTCTACGAATGAAATATTGCGCAATCGCCTCCGGAAGTAATGGGAACTGTTATTATGTCGCTAAAGACGATTCTGCCATTTTGATAGATGCTGGTATCAACAGTAAACATATTCACCTTCGGATGTATAATTTGGGTATTTTACCCACGCAGATCAAAGCAATTTTCATTACACACGAGCATTCTGATCATATAAGGGGGCTATCCGTATTCGCTAAAAAGTATAATCTACCGGTTTATATCACTAAAGGTAGTTATGAGGGTACCAGGTTGCAACTTCCATCTCATTTGGTACATATCATAAGTCACGATGAAGTTGTTGAAATAGGAGGGCTCAAAGTGTATGGTATTCCCAAATATCACGATGCCAAAGAACCGTGCAGCTTTCTTGTTTCGGATGGCACATACAATATTGGTATATTGACCGATATAGGGCGGCCCTGTGAAAATGTACAACATGTTATCCAGCATTCGGATGTATTGCTTCTGGAATCAAATTATGATGAAGATATGTTGCGGATAGGCCGATATTCCTATTTTCTTAAAAACAGGATTAGTAGTGGATGGGGCCATCTTTCAAATCGGGTTGCCGTTGAACTGTTTAATGCCCATAAAACAAAACGTCTTAAACATCTTATTCTTACTCACCTCTCCGGTGAAAACAATACGGTTGATCTTGTACAGCAAACTTTCGAACCGCATTGCGAACGCATCAAGCTCCATGTCGCAACACGATATCAGGAAACTGAATTGTTCGATCTGAAACATGTGCTCGAACAACATTTAGCTGCGTTTTCAATGCCTGTGGCTCTTTCTTCTTAAACTTTAACTCCATTCGCTTCGCAGTTTTTCTTAACCCAAGAAGATAAAATACTGTAAAATAAAAAATATACTTGATTTAAAAAGATTTCCTGTTATATTTGCTCTGTTTTTAATCAGTCTAAATTACATCGGTGTAATAAAAGACGGCTAACAAATACCATGCAATAGACGGCAATCTATTACATGGTACAAATCTACATACAGCGGCAACTGCATGTAGGTGACTGAAACAGTATGCTGTATCAGTTACTCCCGATATACGATATGGAAGAATTTACAAGATAACGAATTTTATCATTTATTCGTTGTTGGACTCCAACAAAACCTGGAATTCTCCCATAATAAGTTGAAGAAAAACTAAACATCAATCAACATATTATGAAAATTTTAATTTCATTCTTTACCTTTTTAGCGGTACTGCTGTGTAGTAATAATAGTTATTCACACGCACTCTGGATTGAAGCATCTTCTTATGGGACACTCAACCAAGCCCATGAAGTAAAAGTATATTACGGTGAATTTGCAACAAACGAAAGAGATCAGGTCGACAAATGGTATTCCGACGTGAAGGACTTCTCACTAATGTTGCATACTCCTGGAAAAGAACCCATCAAACTTCAGCTGACGAATAAAGGTGATCATTTTAGCGGCTCATTTCAACCTGACGTAACCGGAACCTATTTTCTATCCATTGTCAAGGCACCTAAAGATTTGGGTGGTAAAACGAAATATGAATTTTCTTCGCTTGTACCGGTTATCGTTGGAAAACCGACAGTACTTGATTATAGCGTCGTAAAAAATCCATTGCAGATTGAACTGCTTACAGCGAATAACTTAAAAAAAGGTCAAAGCTTGCAAGCAAAGATCACCAGTAATGGCAAAGTCGTACCTCAAGCCAAAGTATCCGTTTTTTCTGCGACAGGTTGGGGGAAAGAGTTTGTTGCCGATGAGAATGGCCTGCTAACGTTTGATGCCCTCTGGTCGGGTCCTTATGTTTTGGAAGCAAGTACCTTTGCGGAGGTTGCGGGTGAACATGAAGGGAAACCCTATGCATCTGCATGGCAGGGTAGTACGACTTTTATTACCGTGAAATAGCTGCAGACCCGAAATATGCTGAATAATCAAAAGGATCCATTGAAACGTCGAAACATTAATGGATCCTTTTGAAAAAAGAAGATCTAAAAAAACATCTACCATACTACATTCATGAATAAAACATTATCCTTTTTAGCCATTCCTTTGATAAGTTCGGTTTTTTCTGTTGCACAGGCACAGACGAACAAAGTTATTGAAGGGGTTCTTATCAATGAAAAATCTGAGCCCATTTCCGGAGCGACCGTAAAATTGACGAATACTGGTGTCACGACAAGTACGGATAGTGAGGGACACTTCATCTTCGATAAGCTTGCTTCGAAGACCTACCATTTGGAGATTAAAGCGATCGGTTATAGCAAACACGTGATGGAAGTGAACGTGAAAGATGTACCTACAAACCTAGGCCCCATCCTATTAAAGGACCAATCGCAAGCAATCGATGAAGTTGCTGTGTATGGTAAATACTATGAACACTATAAATTCGATAGTATATCGGGATCTTTGCGTCTTAAAACACCAATCTTGGAGTTGCCTCAGAATATACAGGTTATTTCATCCGATTTAATGGCCGATCAGCAAGTATTTGATATTGTCGATGGTATCACCCGGAATATTAGCGGGGCTACACGCCAAGGTCACTGGGACAATCAGTACGCTAACATACGCATGCGCGGATCTAAGATTCCGGCATTTCGTAACGGTATGAATATCGAGGCCTCTTGGGGACCAACTGCCGAAGATGCGAGCATGATCGAACGAATCGAGTTTGTAAAAGGACCAGCAGGTTTTATGCTAGCGAATGGTGAGCCAGGAGGGTTTTATAATGTTGTTACCAAGAAACCAACAGGAAATACTAAGGGATCGGCGACATTTAATGTGGGAAGTTTCAGTACCTATCGCGCCGCGGTTGATTTTGATGGTAAATTACGGAAAGATGGCAAGTTGTTATACCGTTTAAATATGGCTGCCCAGCAAAAGGATTATTTTACAAAATACAACTACAATAATCGTGTTGTTGTGGCTCCAGTTGTGACTTATAAGGTCGATTCTTTGACGAATTTAACATTTGAATACACTTATCAAGGATCTACCTATCTGGCAAATGGTAATTATACTTTTTCGCCTAAGGGATTTGCCGATCCAGATATTTCCAATGATTTTTTCTATGGTGACCCTTCCATGGAACCAGGTAAGCTTAAGGACCACAGTGCATATGTTTATTTAGATCGAAAGTTGAGCGATCGCTGGAAATTACATGCGCAGATGGCGTACTTCAATTTTGATATGAAGGCGACAAGTACCTGGTTGAATTACATGACTGCGAATGGTAACATGCCTCGTTATTACAGTATTGCGGACGAGCATGGTGAAAATCGCTTCGGTCAGGTTTCTTTAAATGGAGAAGAATATACCGGTAGTGTTCGTCACCGAATATTGGTCGGAGCGGATTATGGAAATAAGAAGTTTTGGGGCGATTTTGGAACTCTACTCGCTGAAATTCCAGGTACGCCATTGAACGTCTATAATCCACAATATAACATTCCGGGAACAGTTTTTCCTGTTGTTGACCGATCAAAGAATATCAAGGTGCGCGCCGGAGGTTCCAACTATGTGAATTTAACTAGCTATATGTCTTTCTACGCACATGATGAGATGGCTTTTTTAAATGAAAAGTTACGTCTTTCTTTAGGATTGCGTTATACTGTGGCAGAGACGCTGGGAAAAACAGTAGGCACGCAGGTAATACCAGACCAAAATGATAAGGCATTTTCTCCACGTGTCGGGTTGAGTTATTCTATTGACAAATCGACAAGTGTTTATGGGTTATTTGATCAATCTTTTGTTCCTCAGGCTGGTTCTGATTGGGAAGGAAATCCTTTCAAGCCAGTTCGTGGGAACGATCTTGAAGCTGGTGTGAAAAGAGAATGGGGAGGTGGAAAGTGGATATCGACTTTAAGTGCCTATCAGATAAAAAGAAAAAATGCACTAGCTGATGATTTTGATCATCCAATACCAGGAAGTACAAATAGTTTCTTTAAAATAGCTATAGGTGAGACAACATCGAAAGGTATCGAATTTGATGTAACTGGCGAAGTGCTACCCGGATTAAATGTGAATGCCAACTATGCGTTGACGGACTCTAAAATATCAAAAGATTCAAGAGAAGAGAAGATTGGTGATATTACGCCAAATACTGCAAAACATACTGCCAACGCTTGGGTATCCTATCGTTTGCAGCAGGGTCCGTTGAAAGGTATCGGCTTTGTCGGTAGCGTTCAAGGAATGTTTGATCGTGCTATCGGAACCACGAAAGAAAGTAATTTCAAGAATTATTTGCGAACCGATGGTGGTATTAGTTACCAAAAAGGCAGATATAATATCTCTGTAATGGTTAATAACTTGTTGGACAATAGAAAGCTGCTTACAGCAGGCTCTATCACAGCAAAAAATGCTAAAATAGCAGAAAGTGTGAGCTATTATACCTACATCGTAGAAGCGCGACGTAATTTCCGTATGGGAGTTACCTATAAGTTTTAAACAAACGATCTAGCTAAAATATATAACTGATGTATAGTACATTGCTTATCGTGATACTTTGTGGAACCTATCTTTTTTACAGTTCAAGTAAAAAAGTGAAGTTCGGGCCTAGACCACCTTGGCTAGAAAGAATGTGCGCACAAACGAAGTTTGTGCGCATTTTAAGCATATTACTGCTACTCATTCCCTTTGCCGTCGTGCTTTATCTGCAAGGTTTCGGAGCGGGCTTTTTTGCTTTTTTTGCTTATTTCATGTGCATGATGAGTCTCGTGGTTTTATTGAATCCTTACCGCTATTTTAAATTGTATCCGATTTTGGGCCTCTATTTATTTAGCCTTTGTGTTGAATTGTTGATTTCCTAACCGATAAAATATGCCTGCCAATAAAAAATATCTCAGTACACCCTTTCAACGGTTCCTGAAAATTACAGCCGGTTTTGTCGGTGGTTATGTTGTGATGCTCTCATTTCATGTCTTAGTCACACATATTTTTGAGAAAAAAGATGTTGTTGCTACAGCGTGTCTCACCGGTTATCTATTATGGGCAATATTGCTCTTATTGGCCTTCCTTGCTAAGAGCGGATGGAAGATATGGGGGATATACTTGCTTTTGGCAGCAATTTTCTCTTTGCCTTATTTCTTTAAAATGTAATTCGTCATGAATAACCGAAATTATAATATTTACTTCAATACACATACCATCAGTGGCATTACCATTTGTGCTATCCTCTATGTGATATTCTTTGCGGGTTCATTTGCATTTTTTAGACATGAAATTGCTGCCTGGCAGAATAATACATCCTATAAAACCTACCGTGAAGATCATCAAAACTTTGACCGATTGCTAGATTCAATCAAGGGGCAGACCAATTTACAAGGACGTGATATCACCTTTTATATGCACCGCGAAGGCACAGCAGCTTATGTAGCACTTAGTGCATCTAATGATACAATCGTAAACAAAGAAAATTTAGCCAAGATAACGCCCGAACAAAAAGCCGCAAAAAAAAATAGCCGAAGAAGAGGAGGAGAGGATGATTCGAAAAACTTTACCTACAATTTCGCCAACAAAAAATATGGTGATTATGTGCAGAATTACGATATGGGAGAGTTTTTATTCCGTTTACATTTCTTGGCCCAACTCAATCAAGTACCGATTAGGGTAGGCATAGCACCATTTGGTTATCTTATTGCAGGCATAACCGCTTTTATTTTTCTATTTGCTCTTATCACTGGGTTATTGTTACATTGGGATAAGATTGTATCGAACTTCTTTGTATTCAGGCCTTTCAGCAAATGGAAAACAGTATGGACCGATATGCATACGGCATTGGGTGTTATCGGTTTTCCATTCCAATTTATCTTTGCCGTGACCGGAACCTTTTTGATTATCAATTCGGTATTGGCTTTACCACTTAGTAAGCTGCTTTATGACGGTGATCAACAAAAAATGTATCAAGACATAGGTGTTAGTGCGGATACAAATTTCCCTTATACCTATAAGCACCTTGATGCACAGGTTAAGATCGCTCCATTTTTGGATTTGGCAAAGTATAAATGGCCAGAATCCGATTTTCAGCGCATCACGATCAAAAATTACGCAGATTCCAATATGCATGTTGTTATGGAACTGGAGCCGCATTTTAATAAGAGTTTTGCTGGTTCGGGTATATTATCCGTGCGAGTTGCCGATAATACAATTGTTGCCGAAAAATCCCCTGTAAGCCAAGCTACCTATGCAGATGGGGTCCGCAGCATTATATATCGGCTGCATTATGGCGATTATGGAGGCTACCCGCTCAAGATGGTGTACTTTATTTTAGGCGTTATGGGCTGTCTCGTTATTATCTCCGGTATACTGATCTGGTTGGTCGCGCGTGACAAAAACAACGTAATTCCACGAAAACGAAAATTCAATTTCTGGGCGGCCAATATTTTCACAGCAATATGTCTGACGATGTTGCCTGTCACTGCATTAACTTTCATTGCTATTAAATTGATTCCGGAAGTCAATCAGGATTTTATATACCGCGTTTATTTCTATAGCTGGCTCCTATTTTCACTGTATTATATTATCCGGAGAAGCATTCGCAGAACCAATCGCGAAACATTGCTTGTGGGAAGTATCTTGGCATTTTTTATTCCACTTGTCAATGGTTTTATGACTGGTAACTGGATCTGGGATACCTTCCGCAATGGACAGCGGGATATTTTTGTCGTCGACTTTTTATGGCTGATGATTGGTATAATTGGTTTAATCGCCTATAACAAGACTAAAAAATTCTTTGAGACGATTCGTTAACAAAAATTCTTTTCTCTCTGCGAGGTAAATATATTTCGTGCTTTTAGATTTCAGCGCGCCAACAAGGTATCCTTGGCGCGTTTATAGGATAAGGGTTAAATACTTTTAAGGTCAAGATCTGGGTAGACAACGCCTCGCGGCGCAGATCAATTTTTATCCAATGATACCAAACTGATGATCGCGGAAATTTCCTCTTACAATACAGCCTTAAAAAATCGCCCGAGGCGCATCAGATCCTGTGCCGTCTTTTCGTTCCAGTCCACCGCATAGTTAAGCCGAATACAATTCTTAAACTGATCGTGCTGCGTAAACATCCTTCCAGGTGCAAAACTCAACTTTTGTCTGAGCGCATAATCGTAGAGCACCGTTGAGTCTATCTTTTTGTCCAGCTCTAACCAAAGTACAAAGCCACCTTCGGGCTGCGACATTTTGGTGTTTTCAGGAAAGTGTGCCTCAATGCTGTTTCTGAAATTGACATAATTGTTGTACAGTTTTTTTCTGAAACTATTGAGGTGATGGTCGTACCGGCCGATCTGTAAGAATTTAGAGACCGCCTCTTGATAAATTGCAGGCTGCGAAATCGTCTGTATGAGTTTTTGTTTTAGGATCTTATCCTTGTATTGCCCGGGCTCAACCCAACCGAGCCGAAAACTTGGGGCTAATACTTTGGTAAATGATCCACACCACATTACCAGTCCCTCTTCGTCAAAATATTTGCATGGCTTGGGCCGTGACGAACCGAAATAGATGTTCCCATAGAGGTCGTCTTCAATCAATGGAATATGGTGGTGTGCCAGTAGTTTGACAAGCTCTTTCTTGTGCTCCTCAGGCATGAGTGCGCCCAATGGATTGCTAAAGTTGGTGACAAAACAACAGACATCAATTTTATGAATAACTTTTTTCAGAGCATCCAATTCAATTCCCGTAATAGGGTGGGTAGGAATCTCGATGGTTTTGAGACCCAATAGTTGAAAAGCCTGAATAAAGCCAAAATAAAGGGGACTTTCTACCGCTATGGTGTCGCCGGGTTTAGTGACGGCACGAAGGCAGCTGTAGATGGCATTCATGGCACCCGACGTGATAATAAGATCCTCGTCACTTATTTTTCCTTCAAGTACCAATGACCATTTGGCAATTTCTTTCCGTAAGTTCGGACTTCCCTGTACCTGTCCATATTGATCACCGTAATCATGCAGCTCATGAACCGACTCTATAATGCATCGATTAAGTTTTTGAATCGGAAGTAATGATGCACTGGGTAAACCCAGTGAAAAGCGTGTAATTTCCTTGTCTTCCAGGGAGTGGAAAACTTTATCGATCAATGCCGCGGGATCTTGTTTCTTTTCGTCGATTTTGAAGGTAGAAATGGACGGGATAGCCATCCGACGAAGGCCGGATCGACTAACGAAATAGCCTGATTTGGGACGTGATTCAATTAGCGATCGACTCTCTAGTTCCATATAGGCACTTTTTGCCGTATTTAAACTTACATTGTATAATTTCTGAGCGCTGCGGACAGAAGGTAAACGATCGCCATATACTAAAGAACCATTTTTGATCTGGTTCTCGACAATATTGGCTATTTTTTTATATAACAGTTGCTGTTCCATCCTTATGCTAATTTACTGTTTCTGCTTTGATTTAACCAGTTATTATATCGGTAGATTCCTTTTCTGAGCGATTCTTCCGAACCAAATAGGTCCATCAACTGCTGCTCAAAGAAGGATTGCGCTTTGTCCGTGAATACTTTGAAGAGCGTATCCGAAATAGGACCCTCGTAGGTCATTTCGACCGACAGTAAATTCTTTTTGCAGAGTATTACAGATGAAAAGGCTTTTAATTGATTGCCTTGTTCGAGCACTAGGAAAGGCATGCTTATCGAGTCTGTATCCAGGTGTTTTTTGTTGAGTATTTCTTTGATAAGCGCTAAATCAGAAAGATCCACTTGTCTGATCAGATACGGTTGATGTGCAGTTGTCGGCATAAGAATAAATCTTTTTGCTAATTTAAGAAGGGTACAGGATGCAGTTTAGGTACAGAGTGGTGTTAAAACAGGGGTACAGAAAAAAATTAGGTTGTCCTGTGATTTTTGTAATTTCCATTTAAGATCTTTAGACTTTATCTGGATACTTGTCGGTGGCGTGGTTAGCTATTGGTTAGAAATTTTCTTACAATAGCTTTCCATCTCCTAGTTACATTCTTCGATAAATGTAATGGTGATTTCTTAAAGGCTTCAACTGATCAATTCTGCGTATTCCATCGTATTTAAGGCAGTATTTAATAGTATACAAAAGTTTAATAATCTTGTTATTCACCAAAAGTAATGCTTTTTGGTGAATAAACTCACCGAAAAGCATTACTTTTGGTGAATACAGAATGTACTATGATACAGCGATTAATCAAAAATAAGTTGGAGCAAGCACTTTTTAAGGGGAAGACTATCCTACTAATTGGTCCGCGGCAAGTAGGTAAAACTACCCTGATCAAAGAGATACTTTCTGGTGACGATTATTTATTTTTGGATGGGGATGATCCCTTGGTAAGGACTTATCTCAACAGTCCTAACACAAAAAAGATTGAAACAATTATTGGTCAAGCTAAAGTGGTATTTATTGATGAAGCACAGCGCATCGAAAATATAGGTTTAACAGCAAAAATTATACATGACCAATTTAAAGATGTACAGCTTATCCTCAGCGGATCCTCGGCGCTTGAGTTGAAAACTCATACGCATGAACCATTGACAGAACGTAAGAGAGAGTTCAATCTTTTCCCTATTTCTTATGCAGAATATGAGCATAGTAGTGGCTTTCTTAATGCTGCAAGCGATCTGGAAACCAGACTGGTTTATGGATTTTATCCAGAATCGATTACTAGCCGCGGTGACGAACGGGAAGTACTCAATGAGATCTCTCAAAGTTATTTGTATCGGGATATTTTAGCCTTAGCGAATATAAAAAAACCAGAAGTTCTCGAGAAGATCCTTCAAGCCCTAGCCTTTCAAATTGGATCCGAAGTGAGCTATAATGAAATTGCCCAGCTGACAGGAGTTGATAAAAACACTGTTGCCAATTATATTCATCTCTTGGAAATTTCTTACATTATATTCCCCTTGACTTCCTTTAGCCGAAACCTGCGTAATGAAATAAAGACAAATCGAAAAATATATTTTTATGACAACGGAATCCGCAATGCTGTGATACAAAACTTTAATCCAATCGAATTAAGAGATGATGTGGGTGCACTTTGGGAGAATTTTCTGATTTCAGAACGCTTAAAACACAACAGTTATAGCCGACGTTTTGTCAACAAATACTTTTGGCGGACGAAACAGCAGCAAGAAATCGATTATGTAGAAGAAGCGGACGGCAAAATAACTGGTTACGAATTTAAATGGAACCCTAAGGCGAAAGCAAAAATACCGTCAAATTTTGTAGAAGCCTATAGCGCAGATGTTCAGGTAATCTCAAAGGATAATTTTAGAGCGTTTATTGGTCTTGAATAATCCCTTGAAATAAGGGTGCCCAGGCTTCTATTTTTGATAGCCCGTTCTATTCAACTTGTTCGACCAGCTGTTGGTTAGAAATTTTCTCAAAATAGCTTTCCATCTCTTGGTTACATCTTTCCATAAACGTTTTTGTGCGTTTTTGCAATTCTATAATTGTTAATGGATCTCCTTTATAATTTGCATTGTGCGTAAATTGTTGTTGTGCTTCCGTAATGTTTTTAAAGGCCTTAAGCGACTCTTCACGGTCCAAGCAAAATGTGGCGTAAGCATCAGGAACTATCAATTTGCAGAGTTGCATGAGGAAAGTGAGATTGATCCGTTGCGGTTTGTATTGAAGTACGGTATTGATTACGCCAAGACAAACTTGTTCCAGCGCTTGAGATAACATATAATATATGGCCTCGATGCTTATTGCTAAGTAGTCTTCCTCACAAGGTAAATATAATGTGCGCGCGTTATTATAGCGTGTCTTCCATTGTTGACGTACATAACCTAGATTTAGCTGTGGGGCAATGATGCTTTCCCGATCGATATTGGCTATGGATGGATTCTGAAACCAGATGTCGCCCACTTTGATGAGCGAGACAAAAAATGGATGCCCGTTTGAGAGCTGTTTGGTGAAAGCTTTCGTGTTTTCCGCGACCATCGTAAGTGATACATTGTTGGGAAGCATACCTGTTATGAGCTGCGTTAGATTATTGATGTCGGTGCTTAAAATATCATAAGCGACCAAGATATAGTAAGCATGCGTTATGCAATCATTTTTTACCCTTTTCAGCGCATTATGATAGTTGTGATGATCAGAATCATAACCGAAACATACGACCAGCGCAGGGGTGCAATAGCGCTCTATAGCATTTAAAATGAGGTCCCGATAATTAGCGTTACAATAACTTTGATTGTATATTTCATTGTTATTTTTGCAATTTTCAACTTCGAAGTTAGTGACTGCAGGCGAGTTAAGTTTTGACTTAATTTCTTTGAATAAAATATTCGAATAATCGTATATCCAGTTTAATGTATTGATAGCAATCTGATAGGCTGTTTCTAATACATCTTCATCGATAAAATAGTCAAAGTGATATCGATAGTCAATGTAAGCCTTATTAATTTTCTCCAAAGCCTGTTTGTTTTCGTTATTATCGGCTAGTGTGCCGAGGCGATCGTCGAAAGCTTTGAGATAGTTTATATGGTTTTTTAGCGAATGCGACTTTTTATCCTCAACGACGAGGATGTTTTCTGCTGTTCGAAATGCAAGTTCTAAAGCTTGGTGTAGCATAAATGCTGCGTGTGCATGATTTTTATGTTCGAAATAGAAATTGTAACCCTCTATAAAAGATCGAATCTTGCCCTTTTCCTTATCGATATATGTTCGTGTTTTTTCGATGACTTCGTCACTTTTATTATCTGGTAAGACAAGGGGGATGTCTTGCACAGGATTCAGATAAATGCGGTTTTCAGGTTGGCAAATAAGGTATGCCCGACCTAAACCTTGATCTATTTTTTGTTGTATTTCGTGCGTGAAGTTCACATTGATATATACATTGGGATAGGAACCAACAGTTTTGTTTATAAGACCATTGGCATCGGAAAATCGGATTCCGGCATTTGAGCTAAGATTGACCTGTAACATTTGATACTTTTTACCATCGTGGTCAAAAGTCCATTGGTAAATTTCATCGACGGCAACGGCACGAAGGATTGCCTCGATAATAGGGGTAAGTTCGGTGTTCATAATTAATTTGGTTTGGTGTTCTGGTTATTATCTATTTTTCCTTCATACCTCTTTGTCGACGCACAAATTAGGTTTTTATTAAGCACTGTTTTAAGCGGTATTCAACGAGCCTGATACCATTTATTAATTCCCTTCTTTAATTAATCATGAATAGTTTATTTTTCAACTGTATTCATGAATTGGTTGCACTTTGGTAAAATAATTTATGCGGGTTTCATTGATCTTTGGTGATTTAAAAGAGATTAGTCTATCGTTTCTAAAGTGCTATTTTCGCTTACGGGGATTTCTGATGTGTCCGAGCTTTGGCTGTCTTCAATATCACTACTATTTTTCTGCGCTTCTTTTTGAGCATATTTTTTATCAATACTTTCTTCCATGATTTGCCGTAATATAGGTTTCTCTTTGGTAGACTGATGAGGTTCATCATTGATAGCTTTTACATAAGATGGAACATTTAAGGATATTCCCTCATCTTTATAAATATAGTGTAGGGCGAATGCGAGGCGCATCAGCAATTCTCGTATGGCCATAATTTGATCGCCAAAATATTCGTAGTTACCGGAGTCGGATACCGTTAGATAGTGCATGATATCATCCATTGTATCGTACCATTTTTGAAGAGATTGGTAGGAGAAGAACTTACTGATGGTGTCAGAAGGATCTATATGTCCATGGGTCGTATATTCCAGTTTAAATACGTAGTTGTGGTAGTCTTCTTTTGTCGAAAAGAAATTCAATGGATTTTCTTGTTTCGGAAGTTGACATTGGTGAAAAATTACATAAGCCACCTCAATCTGTTTGATCATTTCTTTGCAATAATATCCGTTTTCAGCAAAATTGCGATTTGCCATTTCGGGGACAGTTGCTGCGTTGACAAAAAGCTGAATATGATTCATCCAACAAATAATATCCATTTCATAGCGATAGAAATCCCTGATATAGATCATTGGATTTTTGACTATATCCTTGCATAAATAGCGAAAATGTTTCGCTTTTAGTTTCTTTTCCGTATTTTTCATCAGATTATAATTTTTTAGTCAATGAAACCGCTGTTAGGGCTAATGCTGATCCGTGCACTGATTTAAAGCCTTGTTGGTTTCATATTTTTTGGTTCGTAAAGTAGTTTATAATTGTCTTCGATGACACTAAATTAAGAACTATTTTTCGGTAAAGCAAATATTTATATTAAAATTTTCGGTAATGGGTTCTGTTTTGAAGAGAATTAAGATTGTTGCGGATAGGGAGGGGATGAGTGTTTCAGCTTTTGAAGCTACAATAGGGGCAAGTAAAGGGGTTTTTACCCGTGCGCTTGCCAATGGAACTGATATACAATCTAAGTGGTTAATAAATCTTGTTGAAAAATATCCGCAATATTCTTCCGAGTGGTTACTAAAGGGGGAAGGCGATATGCTAAAGCCTAATCTCATATTAAAAGAAGAAGAGGGAACTTATTTAACACCTGAATTGGAGGGAATTACGAATTCTGTAATCAATAGTTTGAGACAGGTTATAGCTTCGCAAAACATCACGATTAAATCTCAAGAGAAGACAATTATGTCCTTGGAGAGATTGTTGTCTTCATTAGAAAGAGAGCTCGATTTACTAAAGAATAAATAAAGCACAAAACATTTTTTAAAAAGGGGCAAAAGTGAATGTAAAGGAACGCGTGCTGCTGATCGCCGAAACCAAAGGCATCAGTAAAACCAAATTTTTCAGAGATGTGCAACTTTCCTATGCAAACTTTAAAGGAGGGCAGAAGAATACCGCACTCAGTTCGGATGCCATGATCGCTATATTGTCCAAACATCCCGATATTAGTCCCGCATGGTTGTTGATGGGCGAAGGAACCATGATGCGGAAGGATGAGAAAGTGGAGGTAAGTGCGCCGCCTGTCGAAACACCTCCAACCACAGCCGAAGGCCTTGGGATTTATAAGCAGTTGGTCAATGCTTTAGAGCAAACGGTCAAAGCACAAGAAAAGACAATCCTCTCATTGGAAGTTCAGGTGAGTTTACTGCAACGCAAATAGTGACATACGGTAGTTTATACATCTGATCGTTCCCTAGCTCAAAAAATACCTGACCCCCGTGATTTCATTGGCTTCTTTTTTGTTTTAATTTCGATACTAAGAAGCTGTTTGTTTAACTGGCATTTGGGAACGCTTCAATTGCATTTAGAGAAAGAGTATTCCCTGCTGTTTGAGCGATATTAAACGTAGCTCATATCTGAAAAAGAATTAAATGTATGTCAAAAAAAGGATTACTTATACTCTGCTTTTTTGTTAGTTGGTTTATCAATTACGCAGTAGCACAGCCAGCAGGTCAGCGGCCAATGTATACCTCAACATGGGGGCACCTTTACCGTGAAGCAGGAAACAGTAAAGACCTCTTGGGAGTTTTTCCGACGGAGGCACCTGTCTACCTGCTAGATTCCACCAATACACAGTATAAGGTGCAGGTGAGTAATGGGGATATCGGGTATATAAACCGTCAGCCCCTCAAAAGTGCCATGTTCGGAAAAAAATCTGCTGGCGAGCCAAAACAATATTTCTATCGTGGAACAACAGATGCCCAATGCCCACATTTCTATATACAGGTCTCGCAATTGCGCGTGCATAAGGCACCCAATACAACAAGCACCGCTGTGCGTAGGGCAGGGCTCAATGAAATGGTATGTGTCGATTATGTGCCGCTGTATGCTGACGGATGGGTGTATATTGGCGATCACTTTCATGAGCGACCTGAATATATTCAAATGAAATATCTGGGGGCTCAACTCACCTATGAAAAGGTCTTAAAAGATTACTTGGACGTCAAAGGAAAGGATCAGGAAAAGGAGCTGGCGGCGGTAGGTCGTCTGCGGGAAATAGGCTGGACCAAGTATTCCAAATTGAAAGAAGCCCTTACTTATTGGAAGGAAACCTACACCAAAGCAGGAGTAGTGGATCCCAAAGTTGATATCGATTTTGAATTGGTCTTGGCCGATAAGTTTCACAATGAACTCCAGTCTGAAGTATATGCAAAGAAACTAAAAGCTTTAAACTTTCATTTCGAGTGGAAAGGCGTGTCTTTATTTGACGGAAAGATCACAGATGCTCAAATGAAGCAACTGGCTTTACAACGGGTTTCCGAAATCCCGGATATGCCCGAATGTGGGTGGGAGCCACAGTACTATTATAAAACACCCAATATGATCGTCGCTTTTGAAAAAAATAGTAAAGGGCGAGTGGCGGGTAGTTTGTACCAGCTATTTTTTAGTGCTGGCGAAACCATTGTCATGGGGAGTGAGCGGATGGGTGCTAATTATGCAGAAAAAGACTTTGTAGACCACTTTGGCGACCTGCTTTCGGCGAATTGGATCACTGATCCGCATGTATATTATATCCAGAACGGCGATGCTGGGCTATTTATCTTCAGATTCGCCGATGGGAAACTCGCCAGCTACGAATGTATGTTTTACTGTTAATATTCGAAAATAGCGTCGGGGGCACGGAAAGACCACTAAGTGTCTGAAGATGTCCTTCGTCTGTGTCCTTAGCAGGAATTTTATTAAACAGGAGGAACGGGGATGCTCAGAAATAAGGCCCTTTGAAGGGAAATTAAAATTCCGCTTTCAAAGGGCCTTAGTATGTTGTTGAAAACTTAAATTACACTATTTGCATTTCAAAGAGTTTCGCAATATGGCCTTTCAGTTTTTCTTTCACATCTTCCATGTCGACTTCTTTGCCAAGTTCCCGCTTTAACGACGTAACATCTTTATCGTCAATGCCACAAGGAATGATATTGCTAAAATAGTCAAGATCTGTATTGACATTGAAGGCAAAGCCATGCATGGTCACCCAGCGTGAAGCACGTACGCCCATCGCACATATTTTGCGCGCTGTTGGCTTATCCGGTTCAATCCATACACCTGTAAACCCGGGATATCTTCCGGCTTCAATACCAAAATCAGCACAGGTCAATATGATCGCTTCTTCCAGTGTGCGCAGATAAAGGTGGATATCCGTAAAGAAGTTGTCAAGATCCAGAATCGGGTAACCGACAATCTGCCCGGGGCCGTGATAAGTAATGTCACCACCGCGGTTGATCTTGTAGAATTTGGCCTCCTTCTCTTCGAGCCCTTTTTCATCTAACAGCAAGTATTCCTCGTGCCCGCTTTTCCCCAAGGTGTAAACATGCGGATGTGCTGTGAAGATCAAGTAATTTGGGGTAATGGTCGTTGTCGCATTGACCCTATTGTCGTGCTTGATATCCAATACTCCCTTAAAGATGGATTCTTGTCTGTCCCATGCTTCTTGGTAATCGACAAGACCCCAATCTTGAAACTGCACCTCTTTGTTCATTTCGTATTTTTTTAAACTTTGAATGGGCATAAGGCCCATTCACAGGATTGTTTGTCAAAATTAATACAATAAGTTATTGTATGGATAACGTTCATTGTGCATCTTCACAATGATATCGTACAGTTTTTGTTTGAACTCTTCGATATTCGTTTTATTTGTTGCTGATAGGAAGATTGCGGGATCTGCATTTTTTGCCATCCATGAATTACGGAAATCATCCAATGTGACCTCGATCTCTTCGCCATCATGCCCTTCTTCAACAGCCGGTTTGTAAAGATCAATCTTGTTAAATACCGTAATCACTGGTTTGTCCAATGCCTTAAGATCTTTCAATGTCTCATTTACTGCTTGGATATGGTCCTCAAAGTTGGGGTGTGAGATGTCGACTACATGGATCAGTACATCGGCTTCGCGAACTTCATCCAATGTCGATTTGAAACATTCCACCAAATGGTGCGGTAGTTTACGGATAAAGCCGACCGTATCTGAAAGCAGGAAGGGGAGGTTGTCGATCACAACTTTGCGTACTGTGGTGTCCAGTGTAGCAAAAAGTTTATTCTCGATCAGTACGTCAGACTTGGAGATCATATTCATAATCGTCGATTTTCCTACGTTGGTATAACCTACCAAAGCTACACGGATCATCTCACCACGGTTTTTCCGTTGCGTCTCGTTTTGCTTGTCGATTGCTTTTAGGCGTTCTTTGAACAAAGAAATTTTGTCCAGGATGATACGTCTATCGGTTTCAATCTGTGATTCACCCGGACCACGCATACCAATACCCCCGCGCTGACGTTCCAAGTGGGTCCACATACGGGTCAGACGTGGTAAAAGATATTGCAATTGGGCCAATTCTACTTGTGTCTTTGCCTGTGCAGTTTTGGCATGTCGGGCAAAGATGTCCAAGATCAGATTGGAACGGTCCAGTATCTTGCGTTTGAGTTCTTTTTCAATATTGCGCAGCTGGGAAGGTGAAAGCTCGTCGTCGAAAACAACGATATCAATTTCTTCAGCTTCAACATAAGCTTTTATTTCTTCCAGCTTTCCGCTGCCGACAAATGTGGCACGGTCTGGGAAACCCAGCTTTTGTGTAAACATGCCTTTGGTCTCCCCACCGGCAGTCTCCACAAGAAATTCAAGTTCCTCCAAGTATTCCTTTGCTTTTGTTTCCGTTACGCTTGGGGTGATGACACTCACCAAGACGGCTGTTTCGGGTTTTATAGCTGTATCGTGTATTTTAAATCTGGCCATTTTGTACTATTAAGTCTTTTAAGTGAAATCGAAAGGAGATTGAACAGTGCTGTGCAAGCTATTTATTACCTAACTCTTGTTATTCATTCACTTTTTTAATTATTGTTCAATGAGCCCGAAAGCTCGATGTTTGTTTGAAAAGGTAAATTTAAGAATTTATGTATTTGTACACCACACAAGACTGATGCCGATTATGACATAATTCTCCATTAACCAATAAATTTCCTGTGATTTGCTTACCAGGGCAACTCAAAATATGTAAACGTTCGGTCGCCATCTTTTGCCTAGTAAAAGAAGGGATATTTTCTATATCATGTTCATAATGATGCAAAAGTAAATAAATTTGGTTTTATATACAAAAAAGATAAGGGGCTTTTAGGAAGCCCTGCCCTGATGGATCAATTTTCCTAGCGAAAATGACATGCGATTAAGAAATCTTGTCCCAGGCGATACCCTCTGATTTTCTTGCGAGGAAGCTTCGGAGCAAATGATTTTTTTCGCTTTGGAGCATCGGGTCTTCTTTGAAGATTTCGATAACGGTATTTCGGCACTCGGTGAGCAGCGCTTGATCTGTGGCCAGATTTGCCATTTTGAGATCAAGAACACCCGACTGCTGTGTCCCGGATATATCGCCCGGCCCACGGAGCTGCAGATCCACTTCTGCAATTTCAAATCCATCGTTGGTACGCACCATGGTATCCAGTCTCAACCGTCCTTCTTTGCTCAGTTTATTCCCCGACATCAGGATACAGAAAGACTGTTCGGCACCACGGCCTACGCGGCCACGCAATTGGTGCAGCTGGGATAGCCCAAAACGTTCGGAATTTTCAATGACCATGACCGAAGCATTCGGGACATTGACACCGACCTCAATAACGGTGGTAGCAACCATGATCTGCGTTTCATGTTTGACAAAGCGCTGCATCTCAAAGTCTTTATCTTTTACGGGCATTTTACCATGAACAATGCTGATCTTATACTGTGGTAGCGGAAATTCACGTTGCAAATTTTCTAGGCCTGCTTCTAAATATATCAGATCAAGTTTTTCGCTTTCCTTGATGAGCGGGTACACCACATAGACCTGCCTGCCTTTGGCAATCTCCTCACGCATAAAACCAAACATTCGTAAACGCGAACTTTCAAAAAAGTGGACAGTTTTGATTGGTTTACGTCCTGCAGGTAATTCGTCTATGACGGAAATGTCCAAGTCGCCGTACATGGTCATGGCTAGTGTCCGTGGGATTGGTGTCGCTGTCATAACCAGCATATGCGGTGGAATGACATTCTTGCGCCAGAGTTTTGCCCGCTGTTCTACACCAAAACGGTGCTGTTCGTCAATTACTACGAAGCCTAGGTTGTTGAATTTTACCTTATCCTCGATCAGGGCATGGGTGCCAATCAAAATATCCAGGCTACCATCCTCCAGGGCCTGGTGGATCAGACGACGTTCTTTCGTACTGGTGGAGCCAGTGAGAAGCTTTATCGTAACAATATCTTCGCCAACAAGATCTTTAAGTCCATGATAATGCTGGGTCGCCAGGATTTCTGTCGGAGCCATCATGCAGGCCTGAAATCCATTGTCTACAGCGAGCAGCATGCTCATCAGGGCAACAACAGTTTTCCCGGACCCTACATCGCCCTGTACGAGGCGGTTCATCTGCGCGCCTGTGTTGGTATCCAGGCGAATTTCCTTCACAACGCGTTTCTGCGCTCCTGTTAAAGGAAATGGAAGGCGCTCGTTAAAGAACGTGTTGAATTTTTCACCGACTTTATTGAAGCGCTGGCCTCTAAACTTCTGGGTATTGAGCTGTTTGTTGTTGAGCAACTTGAGCTGTATAAAGAATAGTTCTTCAAACTTGATGCGTTTAATCGCTTGGTTCAGCTCCTTTTGATCGCTTGGAAAATGTATGGATGCAAAAGCCTGTTGTCTGGAAATCAAACGATGCTTAATGATGACATCCTGAGGAAGCGATTCGTCAATACCACGGAATACAGTTTCCAATGCAGTCTGCTGCAAGCGTTGGATCCCTTTGGTATCCAGATTGAACTTTTTGAGTTTTTCTGTCGACGAATACACCGGCTGCAAACTCATGTTGCCGATCTGTTTAACCTGCGGATTATATAAATCCATTTCGGGATGCGTAATGGAAAGCTGCCCATTGAATTCGCTCGGCTTGCCGTAAATAATATAGGCTGAGCCGACTTTTAATGATTTTTGGAGCCATGGGATGGACTGAAACCAGACCAGTTCCATGGAGCCCGTTTCATCTTTGAAAGAACCGACAAGACGTTTCGTTCTTTTCTCGCCCACGAGTTGTAGCGAAACCAATCGCCCCAGTACCTGTGCCGCCATCATATCGGGATGAAGTTTCCGGATTTTATGAAACTCTGTACGGTCGATATAACGGAAAGGATATTGCGTTAGTAGATCACCAATGGTAAATACCTGTAACTCTTTCTTGAGCACATCAGCCTTTTGTGGACCTACACCTTTGAGGTATTCTATGGGGGTAATTAAACTTAATTCAGTCATTCTTCTTGAATGGCTAAATTACGAAAAATTTATGCGTTTATGGAGCCGTTTCTTGGGCTAGTGTGACTATTTTGAAGCAGATTCTTCATATTTAATGTCTGCTTTTCCTTCTTTACAGATCATGCCCAATGGTTTGCGATAAGGTATACAATTTATTTTGGGAGCCATCATTGGCTGGTATATCTCCATCAACCGGTTGTTGTCATTGATCATATTTTGCAAGGTTGTTTTGTCAACGGATTTGTGATAGGGAAGGTAACTTGTCCCACATACTGTCCGTATTTCCATCATTTCCCATTCTGTGGCGTCAGTACATGATTTTGGGCTAGCAAAGGCAATGATTTTGCTGTACTTCTCATTGGAAAGCGACTCAAGTTCCTTTTCTGTTTTATCCTTGTAGGCATTTTCGAAATGTGACTCCGATTTACAAACAACAAATAGCATGCAACATGCCAATAGGGTCGTAATACTCAAAATTGAGAGATTTTTCATAATCTTCTTCTTGGTTTTATTAATCAAACGGGTAATTCTTGGTCTTTGCTACAAAGGATTTCCATTAAGTTTTTGTCAAGAGAAATTTGATTTTGAACTCTATTGCGCATAATTTTCATTAGATTGTAGGTTTGAAACAACAATATGTTGGTAAAAATGTAGTTTTAAAACAACATTATTTAGTTGACTTTGTAATATAGTTACAACAATCTGGAAACTTTGTTAATTTTCAAGATATCATAAAAAAGGGGCATCCAGTTATGGATTGCCCCTTTTTTATGATATCTTGGCTAATTTCTCGATTAGAAATTGCCCTTATTTACATCCCACCAAAGTCTGGTACCGCCGTTGTCAGGTCCGCCCAACAACGAGATTGCAGATTGTACTTCAGCTGCATTAGTGTTGTATTCATTTTGTGGGAACGGTAAGCGACGGATCTGTATTTTAGTATCGATCAGTCCACCGCTATTGTTGACCACAACTGGGAATAGACGTGGATATCCAGTACGGCGGAATTCACTCCAAGCTTCTTGTCCTTCAGGGAAGATCGCCAACCATTTTTGGGTGATAATACGTTCCAGTTTTACTTCGTTGGAAGCTGCATCATCCCATTTTACTGTAAGAGCACTTGGTGAATCAGCGTTATTCTTCGCATTGAAAGGATCGACATATGCGGCGGCTTTGCTGGTGTTATCATTGAGGTAAGAACTTAGACTCGAGGTTACACCCCATTGCGTGAAGGAAGTCTCCACTCCTTTTTCATAAAGTGATTGCGCTGTTCCGCCAGCATTGTTCCAACCTCTCAATGCTGCTTCCGCACGAAGGAAGTAAACCTCAGCTGCGGTCATTAATACCGGTGCTGTTGTTGCCACGAAAGTTGGTGTTGTACCTTCGGTATTCAATGCCGATAGCTTTTGGTATTTGTCTTTTTCGATACCATCTGCACCTGTGCGGATTCCGATGTATTGACCAGCAAAAGCCGTTGTTGATGCATCTTTAGTAACGGGTGACATGTATTTGGAAAGACGGGGGTCTTTTAACCCAACCATATAGGATGAAAGTGATGCGTTGATCCGTGTGTCAGCCCAATTTTTGGAAATAAACCAAAGTGGGTTGCTGTAGGTTCCGTCTGCTGGTACAGTGATCTTGAAGTTTTCGCTGTTACTTTCCAATACACCGCCATTTGCTGGATCCAGTGCTTTTTCAGCTTGTGTTTTTGCTAAAGCAGCATCGACTTTAACCAAGCGCATCGCTAAACGCAGGCGTAATGAATTGGCAATTTTTAACCAATTTGCAAATCGAACCTGATTATCTGAATTTGGAAATACAAGATCGATCTGGTCGATTTTAGCCGCCATTGGACTATCCGCTTTGTACGATTTCAAGGCCGTTACAGCCTCATCGAGCTCTTTGAAGAAAGCAGCATATACATCGGATTGTTTGTCGTATGGAACAGTATTGGAGGTGCCTACTTTACTATATGGAATAGGGCCATAGATATCTGTAACACGGCTCGCCGCTTCTACTTTGATCACTAATGCGGAGCCCCATAGTGCTGGATAGGTCTCTGCAAGACCATTGCTTTTTAATTTTTCAATGGATTTGATAACGTTAAGATAAAGCACTTTAAATGGTTCTCCATTCCATCCATTTACCATGGCATAATTCAGGTTGTTCTGACCGCTATTAAACGGCGTGGGAGACATGAAATAGCCCGAAAACACGTCTGCATTCAGATTTTGTTGTACTTGATAAGAATTAGGGTCTCCCGCACCGGAGAAATTGTAAATAGACATTTGTGCATTTTTTAAAAAAAGCACAAGATCTTGTCCGTCCCCCTTTAAATCTTCATCTGTAAGCCCAATATTGTTTTTGTTGTAATCCTCAAAATTCTTTGTACAGCTGGTCATCGTTCCTCCAAGAAGTAACATGGCCAGGGAGAATTTGGATATATATTTGATGTTAAAATTCATTGTTGATCGTTTAGAAAGTTGCATTTAGTGTAAGTCCGTAATTGCGGGTTGCAGGCATCATAAAGATATCTACACCACTCAGCGAATTGCCTGTTGACATCGTTACTTCAGGATCAAATGGAGCCTTTTTAGAAATGTAGAATAGGTTTCTTCCTACAGCATTGACGCGCAATTTTTTGAAGAAACTGTCTTTAATATTGAAGTCATAGCCGAAAGTCAATTCACGCAGTCTCACGACCGTTCCATCGTAAATGTATTGGCTACTGACGGGACCTATACCTCCTGTTGATGTGTACCATTTCTCTGCGTCGACGACAGCAACAGGAGTTCCATTCGGTGTAACACCGTTTACGGCAACGCCACCATTTGCACGAGCGGCTCCACTTGCTTCTGATACGCCATAACCATCCATGACAGACTGAGTAATAGACATAACATCGTAATTAAATTTGCCGTCAATCAAGAAACTTAAATTGAAGTTTTTATAATTGAAACTGTTATTCCAGCCCATTTGCCAAATTGGATTCGAATTTCCTAGCTTTGTATAAGCGTTGGTTTTTTGAGGAATACCATCTTCTGAAATAATAATCCTTCCTTCAGCATCCCGTACAAAATCCTGTCCATAGATATCGCCAAAAGAACCGCCTACCTCAAGTTTGGAAGCAAAGTTGTTTTGATTTTCACCAGTTAAACTAAACTCAGGAACAGCATCAGCTAGTTTTTTTATCTTGTTTTTATTGTAGGTGAAGTTGATACTTGTTGTCCATTTGAAATCATCATTTCTAATTGCATCTAATGATACCAATGCTTCAACTCCTTGATTTTGGATGTCACCGGCATTAATCGCATATTGTTGATTTAACGAAGCTTGGCTCGCAGCGACTTTGAAGAACTGGTTGGTTGTGTTTGTTTTGTAGTACGTAACATCCACATTCAAACGATTGTTCCACATGCGCCATTCCGTTCCAATTTCAAAAGATTTCGTTTTTTCGGGCTTTAATGTTTTCAAGAACGCAATGTCATTTACTGTCAATACAGCGTATGGATTCACCGTGTTTGTTAATAAACTCGTGTAAGGAGGCAAATCATTGCCCACTACTGCATACGAACCACGAATCTTGGCCATATTGACAAACTCAGGTAAGTTTAATTTGTCATTCAATACAATACCCAAGCCTGCAGATGGGTAGAAGAAAGACTTTGTACCTGTGAAAGCTAATGTACTGGACCAGTCATTCCTCGCCGTCAGATCCAAATAAATCCAGTTGTCGTAGGCCAAATTTGCTGATGCAAATACCGATTGTAATTGTCTACGATTAGCCGATAATGTAGATGTGACAGGCGTTGTTGTATTTTGGATAAAGAATTGATTTGGGATTTTTAACCCGTCAATACCTGTGTTAAAATCAACACCTTCGGTTTTCCAGTCGGTGATGCTTGTTCCGACCAATCCTGTGATCTGAAACTTATCGCTGACATTAAAGTTCATGTTGGCAACGACATCACCGTATTGTTGTGTAATGGTGGTATTTGTATAATTGTAATTACCATTTACTTTTCCTAGGGGATTTGGTGTGCTCGCATAGACTTTACGGTCCCAAACCTCTGAGGTGCGATCGACGCTTCCCCTAGCCTGAATACTGATCCATGGCGCTACTTTATATTTTGCACTACCATTTAAAAGCAAACGGTTGCGGGTAGAGCTTGTTGGATTCCTGTTGACGATCCACCATGGATTTTGTTGTGTTGTGGGACTATCACTTAGGCTGAACCAGTTTTGCTCGTTCAGATTGCGGCTTGGATTGAATGTTTCGTAATTTTTATAATCCGCAATATTTAAGCTTCGAGGTAATAGGTAGGTTCCAACCAGTGGATTATAATAAAATCCTGAACTAGGGGCATTATCCAATTTTTGTGTAATATAATTGGCGCTTCCTTCAACGGTCAACTTATTATCAAAGAATGAGGCACTTTCCTTGAGATTGAAGTTGTGACG
Source organism: Sphingobacterium sp. 2149 (assembly GCF_031455655.1). Lineage (NCBI taxonomy): Bacteria > Pseudomonadati > Bacteroidota > Sphingobacteriia > Sphingobacteriales > Sphingobacteriaceae > Sphingobacterium > Sphingobacterium sp. 2149. The sequence goes on from NZ_JAVDTD010000012.1 coordinate 186,181, forward strand.
CATCAGGTCGTTTTCTGGAAGAATACCTTTTGCAAGTGTATTCGCGTAAGAAAAGTAGGTCTGATTTTTTTCGTTACCTCCGGACAATGTCAATGAATTGGTGAAGTTGCTACCTGTGCGGAAAAATTCGCCCACATTGTCGTAGTTAGCACCGTTGGTTTTGTCTCCCCAGCTAAATACACTGGTGTTACTGTTTTTACCACCCGAACCTTGACCATATTGGTTTTGGAATTTCGGTGTCGATACAGCCTGTTCGATTTGCGCACTTGAGGAGAAGTTGATTGTGGTGCGACCTTGTTTACCTGATTTTGTTGTGACCAAGATAACGCCATTGGCTGCTTGGCTACCGTACAGTGCCGCTGCAGATGCTCCTTTTAATACAGAAATGTTTTCAATATCCTCTGGATTGATCAATGAAATAGGATCGCCACCATCGCGCTGACCCCCAAAAACATTGTCTGGCTGGCTGGCTAATGTCTGGTTGTTAATAGGGACCCCATCAACAACATAAAGTACCTGATTATTGCCAGAAGCCGACTTGTTACCACGCAAAATAACCTTCGCCGAGCCACCTGGTCCTGAAGAGCTGGAAGCAATATTAACACCGGCTACTTTACCGTTTAAATTATTAGCCAAGTTGGTACTTTTGACTTTGTTCAATTCGTCCCCATTGACCTGTTGCGTAGAGTATGTTAATGATTTTTGTGCACGGCTAATACCTAGAGCGGTGACCACGACACTTTCCAACTGCTGTGTTTGTTCTTCTAAACTTACCGTTACTGTCGTTTCACCAGGTCCTAGTGTGACTGTTTTATTTTCATAACCGACAGTACTGATGTTCAATATGCGGTTTTTATCATCAACATTGATCTGAAATGCGCCTTTAACATCCGTAGAACTTGCGTTGGAAGTGCCCAGTACTTTAATTGTGGCACTTGGAATAGGAGCTTTGGTTTTAGCGTCAACAACCGTTCCCTTTATCTGGTTGGTTTGCGCATGCAATAAGGATGCTGAAAAAAGCATTGTCGGAACAATACTCAACACCCTCAAAGTAGAGTATAATTTGTTATTCATATAGTATATGTGTTATATTCAGTTTTTTATATACGTATTTTCATAACGGTGAAGTTCTAATGGAGTGGGCTAATTCCATTTAGCATTTTGGTTAGAAGAAGAGATATTGAATAATCGAGGGGCGAAATAAATGATTATTTTTTAATAGTATAAGCTATTCAATACCTAATTTATAGGAAGAAAAAGCGGTGTGATTTCCCTTAATAAGGGTCTAATTTACTATTGTTGGACAAAATTCAAAAATTTTATGCAATGGAAATGTTTTATATGAACGTTTTTTTGTTTGTAATTGATTATTAGTCAGTGTTATGTGTGGTTTGTCATTTTTTTATGTCGATACATCGAGCATCCCTTCCATAGTCAAAGAGGTGTATTTATTGGGGCGTTGTGCTTAAACTCGGGATGGTCTGTTAAAGGCCTGTTTAATGTTTGCAGCATTAAATAGGATGATAGCAATAAAGATGATTCCGTATGCGATATATTTTATTGGCTGTACAGGTTCTTGAAAGTAGGTCGCTGCCAAAGTAAATGCGATCAGCGGATTAATATACAAAAGAACACCAGTCGTGGTGGATGAAATGCCTATGAGGGCATACATGCTCAAAAAAAGAGGGATGATCGTAAACAGAGATGCGATGAGCACTATGGTGCCCCAAAACACGGGCTCTTTAGGGATGGTGTGATGATTATAGATCAGTTTGGGTATCACAAACAATGCACATATACTGAGTTGAAGAACCAATTGATTGAGCTTGTCAAAGCCTGTCGATACCCGTTGCACGATCAGATAAAACGCGTAACAGGATGCGATAGTAATCGCCCATAGGACATCATTCAATGAACCTCTTGCCAGTAGGCATACGCTGCTGAAAGCAATGAAAAGTGCAGTTTTTTGCCATCCAGTCAATTTTTCCTTGAGCATGAGATAGGCTCCTGCCGCGGTAATTAGGGGGCAGGTCAGATAGGCTAATGCGGCGGATTGAATGCTCACATGGTTGACAGCATAGATGTAAGTAAACCAGTTCCCAAAAATCAGCGCGGAGGCGAGAAGCATAAGGCCCGTTTGAATGAGCTTGTCTGCCCGTGACAGAAGCCCAAATTTGCGAATATCAGCTGCTAGCATTTTTCTCCGAAAAAGAAGCAGGTATACCCATAAGACCAACAGGGCGGTAATAATTCTAAAATAAAGAATATCTTCGGCAGGATAGCCACGTATCCACCGTACAGGTATGGACATAAATCCCCAAATAAAGGGAGCCAAAAAAGCCGCGAAAAGATATTTTCCGCGGCTTGCTGTTTCGTTGCTATTTTCCACGGATTAATCTTTCCACGCAATGACTGAAATCTCGACATTTACATGCTTCGGCAATGTTTTTACCGCAACACACTCTCGGGCTGGCTGTGCTTCTTTAAAATATTCAGCATAAACTTCATTGACTAAGGCAAAATTGTCCATATCACTTAGGAAAATGGATGCTTTGACAACGTCTTCAAAAGTATATCCAGCATTTGTCAGGATAGCTTCGATATTTTTCAGCACCTGATGCGCTTCGTCTTTTATACCAGATGCAATTAGCTCCATTGTTTCGGGAACCAGTGGGATTTGCCCAGAGATATAAAGTGTATTGCCAGCTTTAATAGCTTGGTTATATGGCCCTATAGCAGCAGGAGCTTTGTCCGTATTTAAGATTTCTTTTTTTGACATGGATTACAGTGTTTAGGAAGTAAAAAATATTTTGTAGATCAGCCCCAATAAAAAGACAATAATGGCCGTTGCATTAATAATATGCATGGCTTTTATATTCCCATTCGTCGGGCGGTCTGCATTGCGCTTTCTAAATAAGTACATGGAACTAAGTTACAACAGTAAATTAGAAAGTTAAAATGAAAAGATCAAAAACTTTGAGCGTACATTTATCGACTGTGAAACAAATCGTTTACAAGGGACAGTATATTTTCGAATTTTGGTAAATTGGTAAACGAAATAAAAATCTATGAACAAGCTAGCGTTAATTGGAGGTAAGATATATACTGGTGAGACGGTCTTTGAAGAAAAAGCATTACTGATTAATGAAGGTAAAATTGCCGCAATTGTCGATGAGCATGACGTGCCTCTGGATTACACCAGTTATCCAGTCAATGGATGCAATATTTGTGCTGGGCTGATTGACCTTCAACTGTATGGCGACGGTTCGGATCTGTATTCCGCCGAGCGTAGTGTAGCCTCTTTGGAACGCATCGCCGAGGGCTTGGTCGGTAAAGGCACGACTTCTTTTATGATGACCCTGGCGACCAATACCATACCCGTCTTTAAGGATGCCATTCGTGTGGCAGAAGGTTTTCATCATGACGCATTCTTAGGGCTGCACCTAGAAGGTCCATTCTTGAATCCTAAAAAACGAGGTGCGCATCCCGCGGATTTAATCATCGAGCCTACAAAGGAAAAGATTGATGAGCTTTTGGTGGGAGTCCAGGTTGTCAAAATGATGACCATAGCACCCGAATGTATATCAGACGATGTATTGCAGCATTTACAGGGTTATAATTTGCTGCTCAGTGCAGGGCATAGTGATGCTACATTTGAAGAAGGAACGCGCGGGTATGATCTTGGGATTCCAACAAGTACCCATCTATTTAACGCCATGTCGCCTTTGCACCATCGCGAAGTTGGGTTGGTTGGCGCGATTTTTAACCATTCGACCGCTCAGGCAAGTATTATTGTCGACGGGCATCACGTCAGCTTTGAAGCTGTGAAAATTGCGAAACGTCAGATGGGAATGCGTCTGTTTATGATTACCGATGCTGTAGCCGCTTGCGATAAAGATATCTACCAGCATGTATTGAATGATGGCTATTACTCGCTGCCGGACGGAACCATTTCGGGGGCGGCAATCTCCTTATTTGAGGGAGTGAAAAATGCGGTGCAAAAGGTGGGCATACCACTCGATGAAGCGATCCGAATGGCGACGGTGTATCCGGCAAACCTGCTAAAGCGAGCGGATATCGGAAATCTAAATGCAGGAAGCATAGCGAATGTTATTGTCTTTAATGACGATTTTCAGCTGGAACAGGTGATCTTTAAAGGCGAGTTAAAGCGCTGATCCATTTCGCAGAAGATTGGCCCATTGTCCAAGATTGACTAATATTATATGTATCTTCGTTCGTTATTTTGAAAAAACACTATTCTATAGATTGATGAAACGTTCCCTATTATTTTTAGCGACAGCACTTTTTGTTTTATCTTCTTGTTCATCCAAGAAAAATAAGAAACACGAGCCTGTCAATACCACAACGACCAATGTCGAAATTGTAAAAAAGGATCCTCCCACATTACCTAAGCGCGAACGGGTGAAAAATACAGTTGAGACAAAAGCGCAGCCAGTTGCAGAGAAAAAGAAGGACATTGTCGTCAATCTCCCAGCTTTACCCCGTGAGTTTCGTGCAGCCTGGGTGGCCTCTGTTGCCAATATCAATTGGCCGAGCAAAAATAACCTGAGTACAGCAGAGCAGCAACAGGAAGCCATCGGTATTTTAGATTTCTTGAAAAATAATAATTTTAATGCAGTAATTTTTCAGGTGCGTCCATCAGCAGATGCATTTTATAAAAGTGATCTCGAGCCTTGGTCATATTTTTTGACGGGAACAGAAGGGCAGGCACCATCCCCTTATTATGATCCCCTAGATTTTTGGGTAGAACAGGCACATAAAAGAGGGATCGAGCTTCACGTTTGGTTAAACCCTTACCGTGCACATCATACTGCTGGCGGTGCTGTTACGTCTGCTTCTATGGCACGTAAAATGCCCGAATCTGTTGTCAAACTCAAACAAGGGTATTACTGGTTTGATCCATCCAAACAATCTACCCAGGACCATGCTGCTCGCGTAGTAATGGATATTGTCAAACGTTATGATATCGATGGCGTACATTTTGACGATTACTTCTATCCTTATGCTGAATATAATGGTGGCCAGGATTTTCCTGATTTGGATAGTTACAATGAATACAAACGTAATGGTGGTACGCTTTCCCGAGGTGACTTCCGGAGAAATAGTGTAAACACCTTTATCGAGCGTATTTATAAAGATATTAAAAAGGAAAAGAATTTTGTCAAATTTGGGATCAGCCCGTTCGGCATCTGGAAACCAGGTTATCCGGCAGGGATCCAGGGATCGAGTCAGTATGATATGCTTTATGCGGATGCTAAATTATGGTTGAACAAAGGTTGGATCGACTATTTTGCTCCCCAATTGTATTGGCCGATACAACCCGCTAAGCAGAGCTATACCGCGCTGTTAAAATGGTGGGAAAGTGAAAATACCTTGGGACGCCACCTTTGGCCGGGTATCAATACAGTGGGCAGGCGCGGGACAGAATATGTTCAAGAAATTGTTAATCAAGTAGAGGCTGCACGGACACTATTGCCTGATAATCGGGAGGGTGTAATCCACTGGAGTTTGGCAGGGCTGACCAAAAACCCGGCCATGACACAGGCTTTGGTTAATGGACCCTACCAGGTGAAAGCGCTGGTGCCAACAAGTCCCTGGTTAAATGCAAATCCACTTTTGAAACCATCCTTGTTACTAACGCCGCAAGGTGGAAATATTTTTGCGAAGTGGCAGCATCAGCAAATTGATCAGGTTGCAAAATGGGTATTGTATCTCAACTATGGGGGGGTATGGCAATACGAGATTTTGGATCCTGGAGTCACGAGTAAAGAGATCCCAATGACATCGAACAACAAAAAGCTTCAGTATGTTGCGGTAAAAGCTGTCGATCGTCTGAGTAATGAAGGACCGTATGCTGCTGAGCATGTAAAATAAGTGGTTTCCAGACCATCAGGAAAGGGATATCTGTATTACGGATATCCCTTTTTTGAGAAATTAACTATCCCCACCCCTGTTTACCAAGTTGTCAATGTTTTGCTTTGAATTGTAACCGATCCGATGTACATTTATAGGTATGGAGGAAATCTATAAAACAGTAAGCGATTCTGTGATTCGGATGTCACAGCTGATGTTGCCATCCAATGCTAATTTTGGCGGTAAAATTCACGGGGGCTATATTTTGTCCTTGATGGATCAGATCGCATTTGCTGTTGCTTCCAAATTTTCAGCGCATTATTGTGTGACGGCTTCGGTTGGCAAAGTGGATTTTTTGAAGCCTATTGAAGTGGGCGAACTCGTTACCTTGATCGCTTCGGTAAATTACGTGGGCAACTCATCTATGGAAGTCGGTATTCGAGTAGAAGCGATGAACATTCAGACGGGCGAAACCAAACATTGTAATTCCTCCTACTTTACGATGGTGGCCAAAGATGAAACAGGAAGGCCAGCCCGCGTACCGAGGTTAATACTGGAGACTGAAAAAGACATATTTCGGTTCTACCGCTGTGTGGTGAAGATGGAAGTTGACAAAGAAAGAGATCGTGCCATTCACGACATGGAAACAGACTCTGCCGAGCAGCAAGCTTATATTCAGAAGCACTTTGATGTACAGATCAATCTTGCTCCGTAAAAGATTGAAGGCTCTTCACTACCATTCGACAGTACCTAGATATTTGCTGTCTGTACATTCGTCGCTTCCATCTGATTTATGGAAGAACACATAGATGTGGTAGGTGCCGATATGCTCTTGTCGTTGAAGTTTTACCGTTTGTGTTTGTTGGAGAAGCGTATTCATGCCCTCATTGGCAAATGCAAGTTCTTCTGGGCCAGATAGAATCAGTCGACAGCTGCTTGCATTGAGGCCAGAAGCTACACTTAGCTTTGTGTCATAATCCCAGAAGAGGGTGAATGTTTCTGTCTCTTTATCTATCTCAAATCTATAGGAGGTAATCGGATTAAGGATCCCTTTACTAATACGGAAGTTTTCATAGTTGATGGCATAGCCCGTTGCGGTTTTTTCTATAGCATTATTAAGATTGTAGGACATGGCGTTGCTATAAGCCTTTTTATTGGGGTTATAGTTTTTAAATCCGATCCGTAACAAATAGAGCATTGAGGAGCTAAATTTTTGGATGAGAGAAAACCGTAAACGCGACTGGATTTGATCCACAGTAGGCTTTTTTGTGCTTTTCTTTGGTAAGCCCCTTGCATAGGTTTTGTTTCCATTTGTAACAAAAACTATTGATCCTGCTTTCCCCGAAAGTGTGCCGTTGGCACCGTTTTTAATGACTGCCATAATCGATATCAATTAGTGTTTATTTTTCCCTTAAGTTAGCAAATTAATACGTATTTGTCAATATCAAGTTCGACCTTCTCTCGTTATTTTTACGTAACTAGATCGGTATTTGCTCGGTGTTTCTTCGGTTACAACCGAAGAAACACCGAACAAGTACCGAGGAAGTACCGAACAAGCACCGAAGGATCTCCGAAAATGGTATCTATTTGTTAACGTAAATTGTGGTAGACAGGGGAAGCCTGCGTAAGCGCGCTGGTATTTATTGGATGATGCATGTATTGGTGATTTTTTTATATTTATGTCTATACTTTTACCATCAAATACGGTGAAAGAGCTTCTATGGACGCTTTTAATAAAAGTTTTAGATGTTTTTAATAGATATTTTGCTTTTATTTTGCTAAGCTGTGCGGTTTTGTATCTATTTTGAGGTGTAATTTCAGCTTTTTTGCTGTTAAATTGTGCGTTAATGTGTTTGTTGTCATTTCTTTTTTAAATAATTGCGCATAAACTTGCATAAATACGATGCTTTTCATAGTATTGTGTAGCAATTGAAAAAACCGTGGACTGGAACCTCCTGTCGCGGGCAATTATTAACAACTAACTAAAAACCATGAATAAAAAATTTCTCTTATTCTGTTCAGGGGTGATGCTCTCCACTAGCTTGTGGGCGCAGACCAAAACTGTAACGGGTAAAGTGACGAATGCTTCTGATGGAGGTAACATGGCCAATGTCACCGTGAGTATCAAAGGTAAAGCTGTCAGTACACAAACAAAGCCCGATGGCAGTTTTACGATCAGTGCAGAGCCAGGTGATATTTTGATTTTTAGAGCAGTGGGTTCTCAAGAAAGGCAACAATTAGTTGGCACAAATGCAACGATCAATGTTGCACTTTCTGGTAGAGAGGAAGCTCTCGAAGAAGTTGTTGTGACGGCAATGGGAATCAAGAAGGAAAAAAAGGCGCTAGGGTATGCTGTCCAAGATATTAAATCGGATGAGTTGATGAAGAATAAAAATCCGAATGTGATCAATTCATTAAATGGCAAGATTGCTGGTGTGAATGTGACAAATTCGGGAGGAGCGCCAGGAGCATCTGCTTCCATCGTTATTCGTGGCGGTACATCCCTCGAACGGGATAATCAACCCTTATTTGTTATCGATGGTATGCCAATGGATAATTCCACTGGGCAAGGTGATAATTCCGCCTTTGATGGTAATACGAATATTTCCACCACGAATGGTAATCGTGCGTTGGATTTAAATCCGGAGGATATTGAATCTATATCGGTTTTGAAAGGGCCTGCAGCTGCGGCACTGTATGGCTTGCGGGCAGCAGCGGGTGCTATTGTCGTAACGACCAAAAAGGGGAAAGATGGGGCTACTTCGATAGGAATAAACTCACGCTTTGGTGTGAATTGGGTAAATCGCTTGCCGAAGTTACAAGATAAATTTAAGCAGGGTTCTAATTATAAAGGGAATAGGATTACTAATAATACGTATCTGTCTTGGGGAGATGCTTTTCAACCTGGAGAAACTGTTTATGATAATTTAGGGGACTTCTATCAAAATGCAACGAGTTTTGATAACTCATTCAATGTGTCAGGGGGTAATGCAAAGGGTAATTTTTATTTATCTGGCTCGAATTTAGACCAATCAGGTATTGTGCCCACCACCGATTTTAAACGTACTACTTTCCGATTTAACGGCGAACAAAAAGTTGGTATTTTTACATTTGGCGCAAACGCATCCTACTCGCATAGTACCACGCAGAAAACCTTAACCGGGTCCGGTCTTTGGGGAGGTTCGGGGTTGGGGTATATGGAATCTATTCTAGCTTTTCCGCGTAATGTGGACATGAAAAACTGGATAGATCCTAGTGGCAAACAGATTTTACTGTTACCGAACGTGGCGCTTGAAGATAATGTTGATAATCCGTATTGGACAATCCATAAAAACCCTCAAAATGACAAGACAAACCGCTTTCTAGGGAATGTATATACGAATGTAAAGATTACGGATTGGTTAGATGCGACTTACAAGTTAGGTGTTGATAATTACACCACGAATTTTAGATCTATTATAACGCCCGGCTCAGCCGTAAAGGAAGCTTGGCAAAAAGGAATGCTCTCCGAAAGTATTCGTCAATATAATTATATCAATTCCAATTTTATGTTGAATTTCCATAAACAAATTAAACAGGATTGGGATGTTAATTTCCTGCTGGGTACAACAGCAGAGGATACATATCTTCAAGCAAATTCCATGCGTGCCGAGAAATTCTCTATTCCGAATTTTGAAAGCATAAACAATGCGGATGCAAAGAATAAGTATTTCAATGAATCCATCACCAAAAAAAGATTGCTAGGTGTCTATGGGGATTTGCGTATCGGTTATAAAAACCTATTATTCCTAAGTGCTACAGGTCGTAATGATTGGTCTTCTACCTTGCCGATACAAAATCGTTCGTTCTTTTATCCTTCTTTTTCTGGGAGTTTAATCTTCACGGAACTCATGGAGAAAAGCGATATTTTGAATTATGGTAAGTTGCGAGCTTCATGGGCACAGGTCGGCAAAGATGCGCCTGCTTATCAAACAGCAACCTATTTGTTTGAGCCTCAATTGACCGTTGGAGGTGGGTTTAGAAATTATTGGACGAGGGGTAATGATCAATTGAAACCTGAGACAACGACCTCTTTTGAAGTTGGTACTGATCTGAAGTTATTCAAAAACAAGTTAGGTTTAGAATTTACGTATTATAAAAACAATTCTAAAGATCAAATCTTGCAACCTCGCGTTTCAAATGCAACAGGATATATATTAAGTTTTGTCAATACGGGCGAGATTGAAAATAAGGGAATAGAGGTGTCTATTAATACCTCTCCAATTAAAAAAGAAGATTTTAGATGGGATTTGGCCTTGAATTTCTCTCATAACAAAGGAGTGGTGAAGTCATTGCCAGCTTCTTTACCTATTTTGTATGTTACTGATGTTCAAGTGGGTAATGGAAAGGCTGCTTCTTTTGGTAATGGAAATTTTATGGGTATAAGTGGTTCAACCTGGCAGCGCGATGCTGACGGAAATTTGTTGTTGGATTGGAAAACAGGATATCCATTGACATCAACAGATGCCACTAAGCCGATAGGGAACAGAGAGCCGAGTTTTATTGGGGGGCTAAATAATACCTTCGTCTATAAAAACTGGGAGCTATCATTCTTATTTGATTTTAGAAAAGGTGGAGATATCTTAAATGGCACAGAGTATCTTTTGGCCTATAATGGCTTAAGTAAAGTGACGGAAAACAGAGGTGATAAACTTTCCTTTACGGGGATGGCGCTTAATCCGGAGACGAAAGCATATGAGATGATTACGAAGGAAGTGGTCGCAACAGAAGACTATTACAGAGATATTTATTCGCTCAATACTCCAAATTTCGTTGAAACTGTAAATTGGTTGCGTCTCCGTTCCTTAAGTCTGACGTATAGCTTGCCTCCTGACTTTTTGAAGCGTTCTAAAATATTTAAAGCGGCATCAGTCACAGCGACCGGAACAAATCTCTGGTTGTGGACAAATTATTCTGGTATGGATCCAGAGGTGAGTGCTGCTGGAGCAGGCGTGATTGGTTCTGGTTCTGTAGGTGTGGATTATGCTGGTGTACCGGCGACTGCTGGAGTAACCTTTGGTTTAAATCTAAAGTTTTAAAAAATGAAAAAGTTTATTTATATAGTAGCTGCAGCCTCAGCACTCGCTTTGGGTTCGTGTAGCAAATGGCTTGATGTAAATGAAAACCCTAATTCGGCGAATACGACTGTTCCGACAGCTGTGCAACGTTTGCCCCCTATACTGGCTCAATTTGCTGATGGGTATGAAAGTGCCGGCACAAGAGTTTCTTTTATTACACAGCAACTGGCAGTGGTAAATGCGAATAGCAATAACTGGAATTTGACAAGATGGAATCTGACCAATGCCGCTGTGGGATGGCCGTGGCAAGCCTGGTATGTCAATACTGCTGTAAATATTCAGCCGATGATCGATGCCGCTAATAAGGTGGGCGCAAATCATTATGTGGGTGTTGGTAAGATTATAAAGGCATGGGGTTTTGGATATATGGTCGACTGTTATGGAATTTTGCCTTATGATGAATTTGATAATAAAGATATTCTTACCCCTAAGTTTGATGACGGAGAATATATATATGGGAAAGTGCTGCCGCTGCTTGATGAAGCAATTTTAGATCTTAGTAAAGCACAAGATCAGTATGCACCTTCTTTGAAAGAAGGCGATACCTATAACGGTGGTGATGTACAAAAGTGGATAAAATTGGCCTATGGTCTAAAGGCGCGTTTTTTAAACCATTATAGTAAAAAGGCAAATTATAATCCGGATGAAATTCTGTCTTTATTGGCTAAGGCTCCTTCTTCAAGTATTGATGGTACTACGTATCAGTATGTGGATGAAGGTAAAGATGTCAGTGATAATTCTAAAGCTGCTCTGCAATGGGCGAATACCGGTACTACTGCAAGAATAACGAAACTATATTATGACTATATCACCAATAATTATACTGGTGCTCCGACAGGAGCGAATAATATGGTAGACCCTCGCTTGGATCTATTAGTTCCTAGTATGGATAACGGTAAAGGAGCATTGGTGCGTTCAAAAGTAGTGGATATGCAATCTTCTTTACCCGCTACAGGTCCTGTAGCGGTGACTTTCAACGAAAAAAATAATCAGTTTTCCCATGCTGATTCTGTCTATATATCCTTGCGAAGCAATACGGCAGCTTCTACTGGGCGTGTTTTGTCAACCGGAACATGGTATACGCGGAAAGGTGGAAAAGGTTTATTGTTAACCGGTGCCGAAATGAAATTTATAGAAGCAGAGATACGTTTCAAAAAGGGACAGCTTGCTCAGGCTCTCCAGGCGTATAAAGATGGAATTAAAATTCATATGGAAATACTGGGAGTAGCCAGTGGAGATCTGACAAAGTTCTTGGCGAGTACATCTGTTGTTCAGGATGCTTCCAAGCTGACGTTAAGCCAAATTATGATTCAAAAGTATATAGCGCTTTCTTACTCGCAAGAGCAATGGGCAGACTTGCGTAGAATGGATTTTTGCACAGATGCGTCTGGTAATTATAACGAGGCAATCGGTATTTATAAAGGTTTCAATCGTCCTAGTCATGTTTTTGCAAATTCTTTTCCTAATCCAACTGATTGGCCAAGGAGATTTGCAATAGCTTCTTACGAAAACAGCTATAATCTTGACCAAGTGAAAAAGGCCGATCCTGATGCAGGTTCGCCAACATATATTACTAAACCCGTATTTTGGGATAAAAAATAAGTGTATAAACGAATGTTTTTTAAGGCTTGAAGGTATATCCTTCAGGCCTTTTTCAATAGCATGATTACTGACCTAAATTTTTAATTTGTTAGATTTGTATAATGAGATCTATTCTGTTAGTTGTTAATTGCCTCGTGGCGGCGATGTTGTTCGCCCAATCTCCCAAGATCATTCAAAAACCAATTACTTGGAATCAGGAACGAATACAGCTTTCCTTGGATTATTTGAAAAATAGACATGGTCTGACCCAGTCAGCCCCGATTATTCATCCTAAAATGATTGTTGTGCACTGGACTGCAAACAATAGTGTGAAAGCAACATTCAACACTTTCAATCCGGTGAAATTGCCGGGAAGACCTGAGCTGACCAAAGCAAGTGCTTTGAATGTATCTTCCCAATTTGTCATTGATCGTGATGGCACTATTTACCAATTTTTGCCCGATTCTATCTTTGCGCGACATACAATAGGGCTCAACTATTGTGCGATCGGTATCGAGAATATCGGTAGCCGTCAGTTTCCACTAACCAATGCACAACTGAAAGCTAATGAAGAACTGATTCGCTATCTCAGCAAAAAATACCCGATAGAATTTGTTTTGGGACACCATGAATATCAGCGTTTCAAAAAAACAAGTTGGTGGAAAGAGACAGATCCAAATTATATTACAGGTAAAGACGATCCGGGCGATAAATTCATGAATGAATTGCGGTCAGAGCTGAATGATTTAAAATTAAAGAGACTACCCTAGTCTCTTTTTTTGTTTTGAGAATTTTTAATGTTATTGCCACTTGTTGCGTTTTGTTACTTAATGGTGTCGCTCATACTATTCTCGGTTTTAAGAATGAATTCCATGAAATGGCTCCAATCTGCGGCTTCTACTTTTCCGAATTGTCTTTTTTTTTGCTTTGTTATTCGTTTTTATGAGTTATGTGCTTGACTTTATGCGAACAAAATGAAAATAATAGCTTATGTTTTGCATTTTTGTGCTATATTAGAGGTGAAAAGAAGAACAAACCAATATTTTTACCTAAAAATAGCAGCTGCTTATGAACAAATAATGTGCGTATTTTGCGTTTTGTTGCCGTACTAGGTTACGGTGCAACCTATTTAAAACCGAATTGATCTAATGAATTAAAATTTAAAATTATGAAAAGGAGTTTGCTCATTTTTTTGGGTTTACTATGTTTTTGTGGTGCTGCCCTAGCACAAAAAAATATTGCCGGCAGAGTGACCAGTGCAAGTGGAGCCGGTTTGGCTGGAGTTACCGTGCGGGAGACTGGAAAAGGGGGGCAGGCAGCGACGAATAGTCAAGGTAATTACAAGATAACAGTTTCTGAAGGTGCGTCTTTGGTATTCCGATATGTGGGGTATCAATCGCAGGAAGTTGCGGTAAATGGCCGGTCAGTCATCAATGTTGTTCTCCAAGAGAATAATGCATCCCTAGATGAAGTTGTGGTAACAGCGATGGGTATTGAGCGGTCAAAAAAATCCTTGGGTTATTCTACACCGAAAGTTAGCGGAGAGGATGTTTCGGATACACAGCGGGAAGGTTTTTTTCAAGGCTTGCAAGGACGTGTACCGGGCTTGTCCATTAACAGTACGTCGGGTATGCCCGGCGCCTCGGCTCAAATCGTGCTTCGGGGTTTTGCCTCTATTTCAGGGGATAATAATGCATTGATTGTTGTCGATGGCGTGCCGATTAACAATTCGACAGTCAATGAAAATGATCTAGCAATGAATGGAGCCAATCGGGATCTGGATTATTCCAATCGGGCACTGGATATTAACCCTTCGGATATTGAAACTTATGTCGTGATGAAGGGGCCAGAGGCAACAGCATTATATGGGAGTTCGGGTGCTGGAGGTGCAATCATTATTACAACAAAGAAAGCTAAGAGTGGTAAATTTGGGGTTGATTATAGCTATTCGGGAAGAATGGAGTTTGTTAATAAATTTCCTGAACGGCAGTATACCTACATGCAAGGGTTGAATGGGAATTATGATGGTACATCCTCCTACGCATTAGGTCCAAAATACAAGGAGGAAATGCTGTTGCATAAAGATAATGTGAAAAATTTCTTTCGTCATGGATATAATCAAAAGCATAACTTAACCTTTAATGGTGGTAATGAAAATCTAAGCTATCGCTGGTCAAATGAATATAATGATAATACGGGTATCGTTCCCAATACACGTTACACGCGTTTCTCTTCGCGATTAAATTCTACTGCTAAATTTTCAAATAAATTTGAATTGAATACTTCTTTCAACTTTATCTTTTCGGACAATGATAAAGCAAGAAAAGGAACTACAGGTTATTTAATGACACTGATGCGCTTTAATCCGCTCTACGACGTCAGGAATTGGATCGATGAAAAAGGCAATCGTGTATTAAATACCAAGGATATTTATAATGAACTGGATAACCCTTTTTGGGATGTGTATCGGAACATTGCCAACGATAAAACCAACCGCACGCTGGCTTCTTCAAATTTTACCTATAAACCATTGTCCTGGCTCAGATTTGAAGGTGTTGTGGGGATAGATTATTCCAGCACAAAAGGTGAAAGCGTTTATCATCCGCAGTCCTATTCCGGCTCGGGTTCCTCCACTTCACCTACCGGTGGTAAGTATAGTACTTATCAGAATAATACGCGTATCCTGTACGGTAATGCGCGTTTTTCGGCCAATAAAACTTTTGGTGATTATTCAATCAGTGCGTTTTTAGGTGGTGAAATTCGCGATCAAAGCTCAATTACGGATTCGCAATACGGAACTAATTTTTTTGATCCGAACTTCTACAGTATCAATAATACCTATGCGTCGACGCGTCTGGCAAAAAATATCATCAACAACTACCGGTCTATCGGATTCTTTGGTCAGGCTGTATTAGGGTATAAAACTTTGCTGTATCTGACCTTATCTGGGCGTTTGGATGGGACATCACGTTTAATGCCGAATGATCCCTATTTCTCATATCCTTCGGGTTCTTTGGCCTTTAATTTTACAGATTTAAATCCAATTAAGGCAGTCTCGGATGTGATTTCAGATGGAAAAATTAGATTTTCAGCAGGTAAAACAGGTAAAGGGCCACTTCGGTCTTATTTTATCAAATCGAATTATGAGCCTCAGTACTCTACAGGCGGTGGATATGCTTATGGTTTCAATGGGGGAAATGATAAACTCGTTGCTGAAATGACGAATGAGCTTGAGGCTGGGATAGAATTTTCTTTGTTTAAAAAGTTTGTTTCTTTTGATTTTAGTTATTTCTCCAGACTGAGTGATGGTCAGATTATTTTGCCCCGACTGAGTTATGGCTCGGGCTTCGTTTTAAAAATGATGAACGGAGGTAAAGTCAAAAATGTGGGTACCGAGCTTCAGGCAATATTCAATCCGATTGTCAAGAATAATTTCAACTGGAACCTTGTGTTCAACTTTACCCAATATAAAGGCCGTGTGTTGTCGCTAGCTGAAGATTTGCCGGAACTGTATGATTCGGATACTTGGCTGCTCAGCGGGGTGCGCTCGGCTGTATTGCCTGGTTACAGTATGGGTGCTCTTTCCGGAACGCAGTTTATGCGTAATACGAAAGGCGACGTACTGATCGATCCGGCAACTGGTTTGCCGGTCGCTGGGACAGACCGCTATTACCCGATTGCCGACCGCCTGCCGAAGTTTACGCTGGGGATGGTCAACAAGTTCAATTATAAAGATTGGTACCTGACATTTTTGTGGGACTGGCGTAAAGGTGGCGATGTATTGAATGGACTGGATTATAATATGTATACGCTGGGTATGTCGACGAAAACGCTAAATAGAGAAGATCCGCGGGTGATAAGGGGTGTTTTGAAGGATGGATTGGAGAATTCGGAAAATCCTACAATCAACCATATTGCGGTAACACCATATACTTCCTCCGCTTATTATTTTACCAATATCGAGCCGGGTATGTTCGTGGAACGGAATATCTACACAATGAGACTGCGTGATATTACGTTAAGTTATCGGTTGCCAAAAAGACTGACACGGTTCTTAGGTGAAAGGTCTTCACTAAAGGCGTTTTTTACAGCTACTGACCTCGTTATGTTTACAAATTATACTGGATTGGATCCCGAAAGTAACTCGAATACAACCGGCATAGGTGGAATGGGAGGATATGGAATAGATTTTGGTAATATGGCCAGACCGAAGGGCTTCAACCTTGGCGTTAACCTACAATTATAAAATTATGAAAGCAAAAATAGTCACGGCTTTGTTGTTATTGACTTTGATAATGACAGGTTGTAAAAAATTTATGGATATCAATGATAATCCATCTTATCCACAAAATGTTAAGGCCGAGATTTTGTTGGCTCCCATTATATTTCATATGGCAAACGGTTATGCGCAGGATCAGACCATTATGAATAAGTTTAATCAGTCCATTATGGGAGCTTCTGCTGACGATGCTTCAAAAGTTTGGGAAAGGCATGGGTTTAGACTACAGAGTGATGTTGGTGGAGTGATGTGGCGAATGGTCTATTTTAACCATGGGCGGAACCTGGCTAATATGATCAGGGATGCCGTGGAAAATGAGAAATACGAGTATGCAGCAATAGGTTATGCCGTTAAGGCCTGGGGGTACCAAATGCTTACGGATTATCATGGTCCAGTGATTATGAAAGAAGCTTTGCGCGATCAGCTTAGCTTCCAATATGACGATCAAAAAGAAGTTTATGCGCAGGTGAGGGTATGGTGTGATTCTGCTTTGTATTATATGGATCAAAAAAGCCCACTCGATTATAGTGCTAATTTGAGTTCAGAAAAAGGAGACAATCTTTTTCGGGGCGATATGGGTAAATGGCGCAAGTTTGTTTATGGTATTCGCGCCCTTCAGTATATCCATTTGGTGAATAAGCCTGATTTTAAATCAAAATATGCAGATTCTGTTATTTATTACGTCAACCAGTCGTTGGCATCAAATGATGACGATGCGGCGGTTAAGTTTTTGGGCGATAAAGCCGAGACCTCAAGTGTGGTCGGGCCATTGTATGGAGTTTATACGAGTACGTACTATAGCCGTGCCGGTCAACCTATTGTAAGTTATTTATCTGGAGGGCTAAGGGGTATCGTAACGGCGCCTTCACGTGTCGCAAGTGACCCGCGCCTTTTAAGAATAATCAATAGGAATTTAGATAACGCCGCCGATACGGTCTTTTCTGGGGCTCTGCCAAATGTAACCAATTCGGCGACAATTATACCTTCGGTTCTGGGTAAGATCGTGGGAGGTGTGTATGAAGGAAAATTCATTTTTAGAGACAAAGTCGATTTTCCATTGATGACGTATGCACAACTGCAGTTGGTTAAGTCGGAGGCTCTTTTTATTAAGGGATCGCTGCCTGAGGCCTATGAAGCTTATCTGAATGCAATTCGCTCGCATATGACTTTTGTGAACAAGTATATCAATACCAATGCTGAAACTGCTATCAGTGAAGCGCAGATCAAATCATATTTGACGAGTAGTGAAATCCCGCAGACTTCGGCTGATCTGATGCTTTCCGATATTATGGGACAGAAATATATCGTACAATGGGGCTGGGGCGGATTGGAACAGTGGTGTGATCTGCGCAAGTATAATTACGACACGAATATTTTTAAGCAGTATCAGTCACTTAGCGGTTCGGGCTTGCAATATCAGGCTTACTGTTATAGGGTGCGTCCCCGTTATAACTCGGAGTATGCGTGGAATGCAAAAGAGTTGGATAAGTGGGGAGCCTTGGATCCATATTATGTCACCAAACCTACCTGGTTTGTAACAAAAGATAATTAATCCATTAAAGATTAAAGTATGAAAAGTTTGAAAATTATATTAGGTGCCTGCTTGTTTCTTTTTGGTTTTTATTCTTGTGATAAAGCCATACAGAATTTTGGCGATGTGGAATTTATGGGGGCAGACGATGCAATTGTTAAAATCAACATGGCTTCTGTTTATCCAGACGATCGTTATATGTATGTAAAGTTTGATGGCCAGCGCGTTACTCCGCTTATCCGGGGCAGAGAGCCTTTTCCAGGCGGCGGTTATAATACCCGTGGTGATTCTCGTCCGGACTTTCTGAAATGGAAATCGGGTTCTGTTAATGTGCAGGTTGGATTGCCTTATAAGACGGATAGTGGTTTGGATTCCATCATATTATACCAATCTACGGTGAAGTTTGAGGCGGGTAAGCGTTATACGCTGCATGTGACGGATACTGCAAAAAATACAAGAATGATTTTGAATGAAGAAGATTTAACGCGTCCAGATAGTACACAGGCGCGCTACCGTTTTACAAATCTAATGCCTAATGTGGAAGCTATAGATCTCTATTATGGTGCTGCCGTAACATCCTCTGAGCCAACACAGGACTCATTGGTCGCTAAAAATGTGAAGTATTTGGAGACTAGTCCGTATTTTGAGTTAAATCGTATCACAACCCGTACCTGGAAGATACGTCGGGCAGGATCGCCTATCACAAACGCTTCGGTATTAGCTTCTTATTCAAATGCCGGTGCGATTTTGGACCGAAGATCATATACTGTCTATGCGCTGGGGTACGAAGGTTTTACATCTACCATCATGAAACCTTATGTTTCATTTTTCTTAATTCGATAGTCATGAAAAATAAAAAATATAGAAATAAACTGTGTATAACTGCATCGTTTTACTTGCTCCTTTCGCTGGTGGCCTGTAAACAGCGGGATGATTATCCTGTATTTGAGCAAAAAGAGCCTGTGGTGACTACTCCGGAAGTGATACCGCCTGACAATGAGATCGGTACGCTCATAAAAAAGATTATGGACAAAACGGATATTATCTCAATTTTTAAGCTGGATTCTACGACAACCCTTGCAAATGGAATAAAGCGTACGCATGTTCGTTATGTGAATAAATTAAATCAGGCCATGAGTATGCAGATTTTAGAGGTGGATCTTTCGAAGTCTAATGTAAAGGTGGCAGCACTAAGTCCTTTCGATGATTATCTATTTACGGTGCAGACTATGGCAGATATGGCTAAATATAATGAAGGCCGTTCTGGAGGTAAAGTAATAGCAGCAATCAATGGAGATGTCGTAACCTCTTCGGCGCCGACAGGTTCGTTCATCTTTAGAAGTCGACTGTTGAAAACGACCACCACGACAGCGACATCAAATACAAGGCCCTTCTTGGGGGTGAAAAAGGACGGCTCTGTTTTTGTAGGCAATAAACCATCGGAATCATCGTCGATGGACGCATATAATTTAAATGATCTTGCGTCATTGGTGTCTGGGGGTACATGGCTGTTATATAAAGGTGCTACTGTGGCTTCGACGGCAACAACGGTACAGGCGAATACAGCCGTGGGAATCAGTGCTGATAAAAATTATTTGTATGCTGTTGTGGTGGATGGTGGTACGAATGCTTTTTCCGTTGGTATTACCTATAATGATTTAGGAAAGATTATGCAATCAATCGGAGCTTCTGATGCTTTTGTTACAAATGGTGGAGCTGCATCCGTAATGGTGCAACGCATAGAAAATGACGCGCAGACCGGCGGAGTAAGCTGGAAAGTGGTCAATAAACCGGTAGCAGCTGCAGGTGGTTCTAGTGCCAATGGTATTGGTTTTGTGGTAAAATAGTTTCTATCTAAATAGCATGCATAAGGGCTTTTGGAAGAGATATCCGAAAGCCCTTTTGCATGATATGGAATTTATGCAAGGCTCAGACGGTCGTAAATCTTGGGCGCTGAAATAGTCGATGTGTTCGTTGGCTTTTTGGGGTAAAAGATTATAGAGGCACGCAGGCGTTGCCGCCAATAGCGGCAGGGTGGTGAGGTAATAAAATAGTTGCAGTTTTTTGCTGAATGGCAATTTGGTGGTTTGATAGCCAATGTTTTAGTTGCTTTCTAATACTGATTTATGCGTGTTATGCGTGCTGTTTTAAAAATAATGTGTTTGTTACTTGTTCGTATTTTTATCCCGCGACGTCATAATGAATTTAATATTGAGATATTTCTTTAAATGGTTGTAATTCTACTGTTTAACTCATATTTTTAGTGGCTGTGCGGTGATTCATAATTGATGGCTTTATTCCATTTTTAACTTTGAGAAAAAGTGAACACTTACTTTCTTTTGCGTTTTTGTGACAAGTTTTGTTTTAAAAACGAAAACTTCTACTTACTTTTATCCTGATTTTCAATTATTCATGCATAAAACTGCATTTCTGCATGAGCTAAAAGTCTATTTATGATGAAAACTACCTTATTAAAACTTGCCTTTGTGATTTCGATTGCCGGTTTTGTCTCTTGCGGCAGTTCACTAAAGTCTGCTCAGGTCAATGCGGAAAATGGGATACGTGTAGCGGGGGCCGCGGAGAATGTGATTCTGCCAGGAGCGGACCAGCTCGATTTATATCTGCCTCAATTAAAAGGTAAGAAGGTAGGTATTATGGGGAATCAAACTTCGATTGTTGGTTCCAATAAAAAGCATGTTGTTGATGTATTGATGGAGAACAAAGTTGACTTAAAGTTTGCTTTTGCTCCTGAGCACGGTTTCCGTGGTAATGTTGAACGTGGCGAGAAGTTTGGGAATGATGTGGATCAGAAAACAGGTTTGCCTTTGTTTACATTATATGGCGGCAATAAAAAGCAGGATTCCATTGTGAATTCCATTGATGTCATGATTTTCGATCTACAAGATGTGGGTGCGCGTTTTTATACCTATATCACTTCATTGCATCGTGTCATGGAACTTTGTGCAAAACATAATAAAAAGCTGATCATTCTAGATCGCCCAAACCCAAATGGCGATCAAGTAGATGGTCCTGTCAGGCATGACGATAAATTTAAATCCGATGTGTCTTGGCATAAGATAGCTATGATTCATGGTCTGACTATTGGAGAGCTTGCACAGATGATCAATGGAGAACGTTGGTTGGAGAATGGGCGCCAGGCGGATATACAGATTGTGAAGGTGCAAAACTGGGATCACAAAACAATGTATGATTTGCCCGTAGTTCCCTCGCCAAGCTTACCCAATCCACTGTCTGTACGTTTATATCTTTCATTGTGCCTTTTCGAAGGGACTGACATTTCGGTAGGACGTGGTACAGATTGGCCTTTTCAGGTTTTAGGATATACAAATCCGGTATACGGTTCTTTTACGTTTACCCCCGGCGAACGCCATGGTATGTCGAAGCATGTGGAAGGAAAAGGGGCTACAAATTATGGTATAGACCTACGTGCTTTAGATCCAGCGAGTCAAAAATTTACCTTAAAATATCTACTGGATTTTTATCAAAAGACACCGGATAAATCCACTTTTTTTGCACGGCCTGAATTTTTTGATAAGCTCGCAGGCACAGATCAATTACGCAAGCAGATCCTTGCAGGTCAATCCGAGGCACAGATTCGTGCGTCATGGTCCGATGACCTAAAAGCGTATAAGCAAATGCGTAAAAAGTATCTGCTTTACACTGATTTTGAATAGCAATAACTAACAAATATTAACTAGAATCATTTATTTTAAAACTCTATAATCAATGAGAAAATTTGTACTATTTTCTGTTGCTCTTGGATTGAGTTTTCCTTCTGAATCCTATTCTTTTACTAAAAAAGAAGGTACGTTGAACAGTGGTAATTTAACAAGCGCTCTTCTACGTTCTTCTGCAAAAGGTGCGGTTCAAAATACGGTGCAAGGTACTGTAAAGGATGGAAAAGGTCCAGTCTCTGGGGTAAGTGTATTTTTGATTGGCGGTACTGCGTCAACAAAGACCGATGCTCAAGGACAATTTAAAATTACAGCTGCCGTGGGGAGCAAGTTGCGTTTTTCATCTGTTGGATACGTGACGAAGGAAGTTACCGTAACTTCAGGTTCGCTTGATGTGACGCTAGCAGACGATAATCAAGCGTTGGATGAAGTTGTGGTGGTGGGGTACGGTACTCAGAAAAAAGGTAACTTAACTGGTGCTGTTTCTACTATTAACGTAAAGGATAATCTTCAGGGCCGTGCTATTGCAGATGTTGGCCGCGGTATTCAAGGTACGACACCGGGTCTGACTGTTGTGGTGCCTAGTGGAGAAGTTGGTTCCGATCCGGTGATGAAAATCCGTGGTCAAATGGGTTCGATTGCTGGGGGATCTAGTCCGCTTATTTTATTGGATAATGTGGAGATTCCAAGTATCCAATTGGTTAATCCTGCTGATGTCGAGTCTATTTCGGTACTGAAGGATGCAGCTGCTTCTTCTATTTATGGTGCTAAAGCTGCATTTGGTGTGGTATTGATTACCACAAAAAAAGGAGCAAAGGGTGGCGATAGCTTCAATATCAATTATTCCAATAACTTCTCCTTTCAGAACTCTGCCGTAGATTATAATATGGGCGATGTGAATGCGCTCAAATATTCTTTGGAAGCAGCTGAACGTGTCGGGGAATCTGAGACAGGTGCTTTTTACAAAATTAACCGCGAAAGCTATCAGCGGGCATTGGATTGGAAAAAGAATTACGGTAACTCCATTGGTGCTAATGATCCTACTGTTTATGGCCGTGATTGGTATGTCAATCCTGCCGAACCTACTAAAAAGTATGGTGTTCGCACCTACAACGTAGAGGATTATATGATCCGTAAGGCTGCCCCTACTTCTCAGCATGATTTAAGTATTTCGGGTACATCTGGTAAGACACAATATAATTTGAGCATGGGTTTGTTGAGTCAGTCTGGTATGATGAAAACAACGGATCATGACAAGTTTAACCGTACAAATGCGGCATTGCGCATATCCTCTGATATTAATAAATATTTAACGGTGCGCGGTGGTGCTATGGTGTCGCGCCGTAAAAAAGAGTACCCTTATACAACAAGTTCAACCACCGCAGATCCGTGGTTGTATCTCTATCGCTGGAGCTCATTGTATCCGATGGGGTATGACGACAGAGGTAATATGATTCGTAGCCCATGGAGTGAGACGTCTTCCGCAAATACGGCGAGTTTCCAAAATAACTACATCAATTTGAATTTAGGAGCAACTGTGAATATCAAGAAGAACTGGAAAGTTGATTTTGATTACACATTCTCCAATCAAGAGGAAATCACAACGCAGCCTGGTACACGTTTTACTGCGGCAGATTCTTGGGTTGCGGGTGTAGCAAGAAAAGATGCTTCGGGTAATCCGATCTATGTAAATTCTGATGGTCAGGTGGTTGCTGCAGGTGCTACAGGAGCGATGGCTGCATATGATCTGAATTACTATACATATACGGCTAATGGAGCAAATCCTGATCACTTTTTGAGAGCTTCAGGTGCTCGTCGTAATAATACTATCAATGCGTTCACGACCTATGATTTAAATCTGGACGATGATCATGATTTCAAATTTATTGCCGGTGTTAACCGTGTGACGTTGGATTATGATATGAACTCTTCGCAAACATTTAACTTATTGGATATTCGTAATCCACAATTGGGTTTCGGTGTAAATACGTCTGCGCAATTGGCGAAAGGTGATGCTGCATGGGAGGCACAACTAGGCTATTTCGGACGTGTAAATTATGCCTATAAAAATAAATATCTTGTGGAGGCAAACATTCGCTATGATGGTTCTTCGAAATTTCCGAAAGATTTGAAATGGCAATGGTTCCCATCTTTCTCGGCAGGTTGGGTAGCTTCGGAAGAGAGTTTTATGGAATGGGCTAAGCCTACACTTAATCAGTTGAAGTTTAGAGGTTCGTGGGGATCTATTGGTGATCAAACTGTACCTCCAAGTTTATACACATCGACCATGATACCGGGGGATGTAGCTTGGTTGGGTGCTGACGGTAGCCGTTATTTTACGATTGGAACTCCTTCGGCAGTAAGAAGTGAATTGAAGTGGCAGCGTATTGAAACGACAGACATAGGTTTGGATATGCGCATGTTCAAAAATAAATTGGGATTAGTTTTCGATTGGTATAGAAGAGATACTAAAAACATGATCGTCCCAAGTGGTGATGTTAGTGCAACTTTTGGAGCTCCTGCACCACAGGGTAACTTTGGCGCCTTACGTACACAAGGATGGGAACTCGCTTTAGATTTTAACCATCGTTTTGAAGGCGGCTTTGGCTTTAATGTCAGAGGAACGTTATCGGATGCGAAAACGACTATTCTGCAATATACAAACACGCGGGTAATTTCAGATTACTATAATGGTAAAGATGTGGGTGAAATCTGGGGTTATCGTACTGATAGATTATATCAGGCGGGTGATTTTGAATATGGTTCGGATGGTAAGCTAGTTACGACAACAGTGGCAGGTAAAGTGATGAATAAACTTTCAGATCCGAATGGTGCTTACAATACCTTCCCGACAAGCAGTAATTTTAAATTTGGTCCTGGTGACGTGAAATTTACTGATTTGAATGGCGATGGTCAGATTAATGCCGGAGCTGGTACCCTGGATGATCATGGTGATATGGAAATCATCGGTAACGAAACACCGCGTTATGAATATGGCTTCCGTTTGGGATTTGACTATAAGGGCTTTGATCTTTCTGGATTTATGCAGGGGGTTGGAAAGCGTCAGATCTGGGGTAATGGTTTCTTGACGATTCCAGGTTATAACGCTTCGGATGGTGCTATGCCTTCAGCAATCGCTGATAATTTCTGGTCTGCAGACCATACAGGTGCTTTCTATCCGAGAGCATATAATAATGCGGCAAGCAATGATGCAAACAATATGGTTAAACAGTCCCGTTACCTATTGGATATGTCGTATTTACGTATTAAAAATATCACATTGGGTTATACCTTTCCGTCGACATTGACGCGAAAAGCATTTATCAAAACGGCAAGAGTATATACTTCATTGGAAAACTTCTTCACTTTTGATAAGCTGAACGGCTTACCGGTAGACCCAGAGGCAATCAATGGATTTTCTATTTTTAATGCTACAAATTATAACTCGGGTAGAACAGGTGTTGGTACACCAATGTTTAAGTCGGTGTCGTTTGGTGTTCAGGTTAATTTTTAAAATTTACAACAATGAAATTTACAAAGAAAATAGCATTTTTGGCGCTTGGAGCAACGTTGGTGCTATCATCCTGTAATAAAGACGTGCTTGATCGTAATCAGTTGACAAGCTTGGAAGATGATAAAGGTTGGGGCAACGAACTTGCGCTGCGTCTGTACGCTAACGGGTTTTATGCCAATTATTTTACAGGATATAATACAGGTTTCGCTACGGCTTATGCGCCGGTAACAGGTTATAACTTTTCGGATGATCTCACGAAGAAAAATATTCAGGATAATTTTGAGAATACGATTCCTACAAGTCGAAAAAATCAATATTCCAGCACGATAGCTTTAATGGAAACTCCTGAAATGATCCGTGAGTATGCGGGTCCGACTTGGAGTTTTACTTATGTGCGCAAAGCAAATATCTTTATCGACCGTATTGAGAACAAAACCAAACCGAATATCAATGATGAAACGTACCGTCATTGGATGGCGGTAGCTCGTTTTTTCAGAGGGTTTGAATATAGCCGATTGGTCGAAGTGTTTGGTGACGTACCTTATTATGATAAGGAATTGAAAGATACTGAACTGGATTTGATGTACAAGGATCGCGACAGCCGTGCGGTAGTGATGGATCATGTGTATGACGATTTTCAGTATGTACTGGATAATATGCGTACAAATGATGGTAAGCAATATTTGAACAAATATGTGGCGGCATCGTTTATCTCCAGACTGATGTTGTTTGAAGGTTCCTTTTTGTATTATCACAATTTAGATAAGGAAAGAGCAAAAAAATACCTTGAAATGGCACAAAAAGCCGCGGAAGTTGTTATGGCTTCCAATGCCTATAATTTTAGCAGTGATTTCAAAAGCTTATTTGCTTCGGAAGATTTAAGTGCTAATAAGGAGGTAATTATGTATCGCGCTTATGATGCTACGAAGAGTGCAACGCATAGTGTAGGATCGTATAGTAATGGTACAGAAGGCCAGAGTAATGCTGCTAATCTTGTGTTGATTAAATCTTTTATCTGTAACGACGGTAAGCCATGGCAAAGTTCTTCTTTGGCAAATGCAAATAGCTTTACGCTGAAAGATTTGGCGCTTACGCGTGATCCACGTTTTGAGGCTTCCATCTACGAGAAACCTCTAACATCTTCGTCGACACTTTTCTATGCGTATAAGTTTGCATCCCGAGAAGCTTTGGGTTATTTGGGCAAAACTTATCCAGCAGCTTGGGCTTCCAGTACAAATACCTCGGATGCTCCTGTGATCCGCCTGGCGGAAGTTGTGCTGAACTGGGTTGAGGCGAAGCAAATTTTGGCAGAAGGTTTCGGTGGTGTTGCAGTGACACAGACTGATATCGATAAATCCATTAATGCGATCCGTAATCGTCCACTTGATGCTGTTGCGGTTGCAAAGGGTGTTCAGAAAACAGCTCCATTGCAAGTTGGCGCCATTGCAAATGATCCTTCCCGCGATGCTGACGTTTCGCCGTTAATGTGGGAAATCAGACGTGAGCGACGTATGGAGTTTGTTTATGAAGGATTACGCCTGCTTGATATCAAGCGTTGGAAGAAGTTGAATTACATGGATTTCAGCAAAAACAACGACTATTTCTTGGGTCCTTGGATCAATGTTAAACAAGATATGCCGGCCTTGTTGGTGGATAGCAAAAAAGGTTTGTTGAAAGTGGTGGATGCGAATGGTAATACCATTTCGTATGATGGTACGAATGGCGATAAGTTAATTGGTTATTATCGCGTTGAGGACGTACGCAACCGGGAATCATTTACAGATCGCTCTTATATTGCGCCTGTTGGATTAGAGCAGGTGAATGAATATGCTGCCAAAGGTTATAAGTTAACCCAAACTAAAGGGTGGTAATTTAATTTACATATCTATTAAGCCTTGTCTATGTTTGTAGACAAGGCTTTTTTATGCTCTGATAGCGAATGCTGTCTAGGCGCATCTAAACCAATATCTAACATTACTTTTGCATAAAAATGCATTATTATTTCTGTTTTATGCATAAAAACGCTATTTTTAAGAAAACATTACGCATGAGGTTTCCAATTATTACCTTTTTTATTGCATTATCCTGCATTTTTAATGTCTCGATTGCACAGCAGTCTTTCAAATTCGCTCACGTGACCGATACGCATGTTGGCGGTGCAACAGGAGCGGAAGATTTGCGACGTACAGTAAAGGATCTAAATACGGTGAAAGATATTGATTTCGTGATACTGTCTGGTGATATCACCGAGTTTGGTGCTGATCACGAGCTCAAGCTGGCTAAGCGGATTTTGGATAGCTTGCAGCTTCCCTGGTATGTTATTCCGGGGAATCATGATGGAAATTGGTCTGAAAATGGAGCGAATACGTTTCGCACCGTTTTTGGTGGTGAAACTTTTTTCTTCAAGCACAAAGGCTATGCATTTATGGGGACCAATTCTGGTCCAAACATGCGGATGAGCCCTGGTCAGATTCCGCGTGAAAATCTGGTCTGGATGGACGCTGTTTTTGCCGCGAATCCGGATAAACAGCTACCATTGATCTATATTAACCACTATCCACAAGATTCATCGTTGAATAACTGGTTTGACGCCTTGAAAAGGGTTAAAACACGGAATGTTCAACTGGCAATTTGTGGGCATGGGCATATCAATAAATTATACGATTGGGAAGGAATTCCTGGTGTAATGGGGCGCTCTAATCTGCGGGCAAATAAGGAAATTGGTGGTTATAATATTGTAACCATAGCAGATGGTAAGGCCACTTATCAAGAGCGTAACCCGGGGTTGGGTACGCAAGAAAAGCCTTGGCTCGTTGTTCCTCTTTTCAACCATCATTTTGAAAATGAAACCGCGACTTACCCAAGACCTAGTTACGCTGTCAATACAAAATATGCCAATCAAGTTAAGGTCAATTGGACTTTTGAAGATGCAAGTGATATCGGAGCGGGACTGACGGTTTACAAAAATAGCGTGATTACATCAAACACTGCCGGAGATATCTTTGCGCTCGATTTAAAGACCGGCAGGAAGTTATGGGCATTCCGTACTGGTGGTAAAGTGTATTCCACGCCAGCAGTTTCGAAAGGAATCGTGGTGGCTGGATCATCGGATCATGCAATTTATGCAGTGGATGCTCGGAATGGTCGATTACTGTGGAAGGTGCAGACAGAGAAGGCGGTTTTGGGATCGCCATTACTACACGATGGTGTTGCTTTTATCGGCGGTTCTGATGGTAAGTTTAGAGCGTTGGATATTAAAACAGGTGCTGTAAAATGGAGTTTTGATCAGGTCAAAGGATTTGTGTCAACATTACCGACCTATTATTTGGGCAATGTAATTTTCGGTTCATGGAGTAATGGGTTTTATGCCCTGAATGCCAAGACAGGTCGTCTTTCCTGGGAATGGAACAATGGACAGGCCAATCGCATGTTTTCTGCTGCTGCATGTAATCCAGTCGGCGTAAATAATCGTGTTTTTGTGGTTGCGCCCGATCGTTTTATGACAGCGCTGGATGCGAAATCAGGAGCAGTTATTTGGCGGGAAAAAAGAGATACGATCCGAGTGCGGGAGTCGATGGGACTTTCTGCAGATCGTAAATTGGTTTATGTAAAGACAATGGATGGTGATCTGTTGGGTGTATCGGTGGCCGGAAACAGCATGGATGTTGTTTGGAAGTCTGCATTGAAGTTGCCTTATGAGTTGACGCCGTCGGCTATTAATACAAACGGTAGATTGGTGTTTGTGCCGAGTCATTCGGGTTTACTTTCTGCAGTAAGCGCAAAAACAGGCGAAGTTGTATGGCAATATAAAATATCTAATGGAATGCTAAATCCCGTTGCAATAAATGGTCAAAAAGGTGTGATTGCGAGCACAATGGATGGTAAAATAGTGTCGTTAGCATTTTAAACAATTGGACGTAAAGATCTTTTTTGAAAATAAATGCCTTGATATGATAAAAAAATGTCTAAACTTCTTAAATTTACGTCAAGCTTTTATGCTTGTTTTTGCATGTTTTGTTTGTAACTTTGCGAAAGCACAGCAAAATGCTTGGATTAGAATAAACCAATTGGGCTATACTCCGGCAAGTAAGAAGGTTGCAGTATGGGGTGGAAAATCAATCAGGCAGCTTCGTTCTTTTGAGATTAAAAATGCAAAAACAGGTAAAACCGTGTATGTGCATCCTGTTGGAAAAGATTATGGGGCCTACGGTCCTTTTATTCAAAGTTTTCGTTTTGATTTTTCTGCCGTACAAGATACAGGACGCTTCTTTGTTCAAGCTGACGACGTAAAATCAGCAACATTCCGAATTGCACGGGACGTTTATCAAGGGGCCGCAGATTTTGTATTGCGATATATGCGACAACAACGGACATTATTCAACCCTTTTCTGCAAGATAGTTGCCATACACACGATGGTTTTACACTTTACGCTGGAAAGGTGGGTATTCAAGATAGTTCGTATATCGATGCTGGTGGTGGTTGGCACGATGCTTCTGATTACTTGCAATATGCGACAACCTCGGCAAATGCAACATTTCACTTGCTTGCTGCCTATCGTGATTTTCCAAGAGTGTTTAGTGATCGGAAGCTGGCGAATGGGCTTGATGGTAAAAATGGTCGTGCGGATGTTCTGGATGAAGCGAAATGGGGGTTAGATTGGTTGTTGAAAATGCATCCCAAGGCTAATGAAATGTACAATCAGATTGGAGACGACCGGGATCATGCCAGTATGCGGATGCCTAAGGAAGATCCGTATTATGGACGTGGATTTGAAAGGCCGGTGTATTTTATCGATGGTGCGCCACAACAGCGGGGCAAGTATATGAACAACACGACCGGTACAAGCTCTACTGCGGGTAAATTTAGCAGTGCTTTTCGCCTCGGGGCGACGTTGTTTGCTAAGGAAGATCGGAAGTATGCCAAACTGCTGTCGAAGAAATCAGCGTCCGCCTATGCCTATGCCAATATTAAGCCCGGCGTGACACAGACGGTTTCTGTGAAATCGCCCTATATTTATGCAGAGGACAATTGGGTGGATGATATGCAGTTGGCTGCTGCAATGGAGTTTTCAGCGACAAAGAAAAAGAAATTTGCCCAAGAGGGTTTACAATATGCCAGACAGGAGAAGGTGACACCTTGGATGATAACCGATACTGCCGCTCACTATCAGTGGTATCCGTTTATCAACCTTGGACATTATGAACTGGCAAAAGGATTAAAAGGGCAAGATCGCGAGGAGATTGTTTCTTACTATAAGCAAGGGATTGAGGAAGTTAATCGCAGAGCAGAGTTAAATGCCTTTTATCGGGGAGTTCCCTTTATCTGGTGCAGCAATAATTTGACTGTCTCTTTTGCCATCCAATGTTTGTGGTACAAGGAACTGACAGGAGATGCACAATTTGATGAGCTCGCTCAGGCTAATTTTGACTGGTTGTTTGGGACAAATCCCTGGGGAACAAGCATGGTTTATGGTCTTCCATCTTGGGGCGATACACCTGTGGATCCGCATTCGGCATTCACGTTTCTGGGAAAGCACCCGATCGACGGAGGTTTGGTTGATGGCCCTATTATGGCATCAACTTATCGCAATTTGATTGGTATCAAGCTGAATAATCCCGATCGTTATGCGGAGTTTCAAAGTGATTTGGCCGTCTATCACGATGATTACGGGGACTATAGTACCAATGAGCCGACCATGGATGGAACAGCTTCTCTCATTTATTTGCTTGCTTCAAAAGAGGGTAAGGCCATGGAGGAGCCTATTGGAAAAAAGTAACCCAGGATATTTTTGGTGCTATTGTCCGGGGCGACTCGACAACACAAAAGGTGGCGCTGATGTTTACTGGTCATGATTTGTCGGAAGGTACTTCAGCAGTGTTGGATGCCTTAAAACGTCATCATGTAAAAGGTTCATTTTTCTTGACAGGTGATTACCTCAGAAATCCGACCTTTAAACCGTATGTGCGTCGGATGTTAAGGGATGGTCACTATGTCTCGGGGCATTCGGATAAGCATCTTTTGGTCAGCGACTGGGGAAGTAGAAGTGTGTTATTGGTTACACGCGACTCTTTTGTGACTGATGTAAAGGCTAATCTGAATGCATTGCAAAGTGCAGGTATTAATAGCCGAAATCTGTCCTATTATATTCCTTCGTATGAATGGTATACGACTGAAACGGTCAATTGGGCAAAAGCGTTGGGGCTATCTTCGGTTAATTATACACCCGGAATACGGACAGCGGCCGATTATACGTATCCTGAAATGGGGGTTCGTTATTTGTCATCGGAAGTGATTCTCGACAATCTGTGGTCCTACGAGGCACGATTTGGGCTTAACGGGTTTATGCTGTTGATTCATATGGGAACGGATGACCGGCGTAAAGATAAACTGTATCATCATTTGGATGATATCATTCGCATATTAAAGGGAAAAGGGTATCAATTTGTAGATGTGCCCGATTTATTGAAATAAAGAAATACAATACATACTAATAATGGTAAATACAACGGAGAAAGATTCGAATTATCAGGATTTGGACAAGATGTCTGTGCATGAATTATTGACTAATATCAATAATGAGGATAAATCTGTGCCACTTGCTGTAGAGCAGGCTATCCCTCAGATTGAAGCATTGGTTAAGGTCACTGTGGAGAAAATGAAGGCTGGTGGTCGAACTTTTTATATCGGCGCTGGTACGAGTGGCCGTCTAGGCGTGTTAGATGCATCTGAATTACCTCCAACTTACGGTGTGCCATTTGAATGGATAATCGGCTTGATCGCCGGTGGCGATACCGCAATTCGGAAAGCGGTTGAATTTGCAGAAGATGATCTGGAGCAGGCCTGGAAGGATATGGAAGCCTATGATATCGATGAGAACGATGTTGTGGTGGGTATTGCGGCTTCTGGCACGACTCCTTATGTGATTGGTGGATTGAAAACCGCAAATGAAAAAGGACTTGTGACAGGATGTATCGTCTGCAATGGTGGCTCTCCTATTGCGGAAATAGCGCAATATCCTGTCGAAGTAATTGTGGGACCAGAATTCGTCACTGGGTCTACACGCATGAAATCGGGTACTGCACAGAAGCTGGTATTAAATATGTTTAGCACCGCAGTTATGATCCAATTGGGTAGGGTCAAAGGGAATAAGATGGTCGATATGCAATTGTCAAATCATAAGCTGGTAGGTCGTGGTGTGCGTATCATTATGGATCAAACAGGGGCGCCCGAGGATGAAGCTGCTGCTTTGCTTGAGCAGTTCGGGAACGTGAGACAGGCGATAGAATCCTATCAGGCAGCGCATTGACTATAACCAATTACTAATCACCTATTTTAAAAACAAACTATGTCACCAGTAATATTATTATCTTTTATAATAATCTATTTTGCGGTTTTGCTAGCAGTTGCGCACTTTACCTCAAAGGGAGCTTCTGATAACTCTACTTTTTTTGTTGCAAACCGTAATTCTAAATGGTATATGGTCGCCTTTGGGATGATCGGTACCGCACTCTCCGGCGTAACTTTTATTTCAGTTCCCGGTGCCGTCGGTGCTTCCGAATTCAGCTATTTCCAATTCGTTCTTGGCAATGCAGTGGGGTTTGTCATTATTGCCTACGTATTGCTTCCGCTCTATTACCGAATGAATCTGACGTCTATCTATACCTATTTGGAAGAGCGTTTTGGGCACACTACTTATAAAACTGGTGCCGCTATTTTTTTGGTTTCCCGAACGATAGGTTCCGCATTTCGTCTATATTTGGTCGCCATTGTATTACAGCATTTTATTTTTGATGCCTGGAATGTGCCTTTCGCGATTACGGTCGTTATATGTTTGGTGTTAATCTGGATGTATACCAATAAGGGCGGTTTAAAAACGATTATCGTAACAGATACCCTACAGACTACCTTCTTAGTGACTGCTGTCATTCTTTCCATTTATTTTATGGCAAAAGGATTGGATTTTGGTATTGTGGATACTTTTGAGGCCGTGAAAGAAAGTAGCTACTCCAAGATCTTTTTCTGGGATGATTTTGTGGGCAGTAAAGCAAATTTTTGGAAACAATTCTTGGGAGGAATTTTTGTGACCATTGCGATGACAGGGCTCGATCAGGATTTGATGCAGAAGAACTTATCGATGGGGACCATTAAAGAGGCGCAAAAAAATATGATCACTTTTACAAGCGTTTTTGTGGTCATTAATATTTTCTTTTTGGCTGTAGGCGCTCTGTTGTATATCTATGCGGCTAAAAACGGTATTGATGTCACCCAGTTGGCCACGCGTGATTATTTGTATCCGGAAATTGCATTGAACCATTTGACCATCGTTCCTGCCATTATTTTTATGATGGGTTTGACAGCTGCTACTTTTGCAACGACGGATAGTGCGCTAACGGCCTTAACGACTTCTTTTTGTGTAGACTTTTTGAACTTCAATAAAAAGGAAAACCCCAATGATCCAGCTTTGATCAAACAGCGTAACTATGTGCATTTTGGCTTTTCTATTGTGATGTTATTGGTTATTCTTGTCTTTAAGCTCATCAATGACGATTCGGTCGTCAATGCAATTTTTACCGCGGCGAGCTATACCTATGGACCTTTATTGGGCTTATTTGTTTTTGGGATTTTTACAAAATATGCGGTGCGGGATAAGGCTGTACCTTACATCTGTATCCTTTCGCCAACTATATTATTTTTGCTTAAGACCTATATTATCGAGGTGCATACGCCTTATGTTATCGGATTGGATCTAATTATCATTAATGGCTTTATTACATTTGTGATGCTTTTGATCAGTACGCCGGGTAAAGCTAGCGAAAGCGCATTGTCCCACAACTAATACATTTTGGCTATAAAAAGTTTCTCCATTGGTGAGAAGATGTAAATACAAGTATTGATTTGATTTGTACGTACAGAAAAATTAAGTTAAGTTTGATATACTTAGTTTTTCTGTACGTATGTATCATAGCATAAATGAGACTACGGAATTTATCCGTAGAAAAATTGGAGATTTTACTCCAGAGTTCGGTATCATCCTAGGTACCGGTTTAGGTAAATTGGTTGATGAGATTGAAGTCGAGTATCAGCTGATGTATTCCAATATACCTAATTTCCCTATTTCAACTGTTGAATTTCATTCTGGTAAGCTTATTTTTGGCAAGCTGAGTGGCCGTAATGTGGTCGCCATGCAAGGAAGGCTACATTACTATGAGGGTTACGATATGCAGCAGATTACATTTCCAATCCGTATTATGAAGGTGTTGGGGATAAAAAAATTGTTTGTTTCAAATGCTGCCGGATCGCTAAATCCTGAGGTAAAAAAGGGTGACCTCGGCATTATTGAAGACCACATCAACTTATTGCCCGACAATCCACTTCGCGGACAAAATCTGGCTGAGTTTGGCCCACGATTTCCGGATATGAGTGAGCCGTATAACCAGGAGATGATCGCACAGGCTCTTGAAATTGCGAGCCAACACACGATTACTGCACGAAAAGTTGTTTATGTTTCTTCTGCGGGTCCTAATTTGGAAACCAAAGCGGAGTATCGCTATATGCGTTTGATCGGTGGGGATGTGGTCGGTATGAGTACGGTTCCGGAAGTTATCGTTGCCAATCATATGGGGCTACCGGTATTTGCCATTTCGGTTGTTACGGATGAAGGCTTTCATGAACAGCTTAAACCTGTATCCCTGCAGGAAATTGTTGCAGTTGCGGAGAAAGCAGAACCTAAAATGACATTAATTTTGAAAGAATTAATAGCTTTGCAATAAATTGCATTTTTATATGCCATCTTTTCAGGGTAACGGTGTTCGATTGGTGGGCATTGTAGGTAATTTGTTCATTCCGGTGAATTTAGCTTTTTTGGTTTTTATATAATTTTAGATGAAGTTGTTTGTACGCATTCTTGCCGCATGGTGTTTTTTATTTATTTATTCCATGGATGTCATTGCGCAGAGCAAAGAGGATTGGAGCAGTGCATTGGATTCGGCGAGAGCCAAGGAGGACGGAAAAAAGGATTCTGTTATCCTATCGGCCAAGTATATCCGCTATGCAACATTGGATATGTTGAAAAAAGGCACCTATACAAGACAGATTGACACTTCACATCATAATTACCAATATTATAACCCGCAAAATTTACCTTGGAATCCCAGTGTGAATCTCGGTTCTTATGGTCTGGCTACGCGCGACCTGCTGTTTCAGCCTAAAAAAACCATTGGATTTCAGTCTGGTTTTACCGCATTGGAGCGTTATTTACTAAATCCTGATTCGGTTCAATATTTTAGGGCACGGGCCAGATACTCTGAGTTGTCAGCGGTGGGGTTTTTCTTTAATGATCAGGTTTTTAGGGCTCGGGTAGCGCAAAATATCAATTCCCAATGGAATATGAATGTGGATTTCCATTCGACTAAAACGGATGGTTATTACCTGAATCAGAATTACTCCGACTTAAAGGCTTCAATTGCCTCGTGGTACGAATCAAAAAATAATCGGTATAACCTGTTGATCAATGCGGTATTTAACCGGTTGGATGCCATGGAAAATGGCTCTATTACCGAAGATCGCCCGTTTGCACCTGAAAACAGACAGGCTCCAAATCGTTTTAACCCTAAATTTGGCAATTCTGACAAGAATGTGATTCCACGATCCAGATGGTGGGATAAATCATTTTTTCTAAGACAGTCGCTTTACGTGGGGCGATTGGATACCATTGATAAAGGTAAGCCCACCATGGAGATTCGGCCTACCAATAGCATGGCGCACAATACCCGTATTAGAAGACAAACCTATAACTTCTTCAAGAATACGGATGATCAGAATGCAGTGTTGCCCTACAACAACAAAGCCTTGGCATTAAATAATGATAAGACCCTGATTACAAATGTTTCGAATGAGTTTGAATACAACTTTTTCCTCCGTGGGAAGTCGGTATTTAAGAATGAGGCAAAATTAAACCTGGCCTTTCAGCACGATATGAACTGGGTGGAGCAAAACCAGCTCGATTCCAATCGCTATTATAATAACCGTGCGGCTTATCCGCAGGCGATTAATAAATTGCCAGATAGCACCACGTTTGATCGCTTTTACCAAAATGGCATCGTAAAGGGCGAATTGGGCTATCAGTTTTCCGACCGTCTTGATTTTAGTTTGAAGGCGAATCAGATTGTATTCGGTCACAATTTTGGGGATTTTTTATATGATGCCAAAGCGGATATCGCTATGGGCGATAAAATCGGAAAGGTAACGCTATCTGCGTATTCACAGAATAAGTCCCCTGAGATGGTTTTTGAGAATTTAAATTATACGTATGCAAAATGGAATGATTTGAATCTTAAAAAGACTAAAATTCAGAATCTAGGTTTTCAATATGCTAATCCGATGCTTGGTTTTCATGGTAAGGTTGAATATTTCCTGATGAATAATTATACGTATTTTGCAGAGCGGCCCAATCCGCAGGACGATCCTAAAAATGACAAATGGATTGTTCCGACCCAATTGGATAAGGCCAATTTATTGAAGGTAACGGTCGGACAAAAATTTAAATTGAACCATTTTACTTTAGACAACCTGGTTGTCTATCAAAAGACAGACCAACAAGACGTATTGGCGGTCCCCGAATTGTATACTTGGCATAGTTTGTATTACAGCAATCTTTTCTATAAAGTAATTGATTACAGCATTGGTTTGGATGCGAAGTTTAATACACCTTATGCAAATCCAAATTATTCGGTTGGTACAGGACAATTTTACAATGCATATAAGCAAATCGAGTTTTCGACTTATCCAATTATGGATTTGTGGATTACAGCAAACATACAACGGGTAAACATGTTTTTGAGCTATAATTTTTTAAACCAGAACTTCTATCCACACGGATACTACACGGTTCGGCGCTATCCGATGAATACCGCCAACTTTAGGTTTGGAATTTCGTGGAAGTTCTATGACTAAAAATTATTTCGGTGTTTCTTAGCTTGTTGTGATCGTTAGGGCATAAAATCTTATAAAATAATTTTGAGAATAGAATTTTTAAGCTATATTTGCACACGCAATTAGGGAACGGCGTTCTTTAAAAAAGTATGGAGGCTTAGCTCAGCTGGTTCAGAGCATCTGCCTTACAAGCAGAGGGTCACAGGTTCGAATCCTGTAGCCTCCACCATACAAAGTCGGAGAATTAGCTCAGCTGGTTCAGAGCATCTGCCTTACAAGCAGAGGGTCACTGGTTCGAATCCAGTATTCTCCACCAATCCAAAACGGAGGCTTAGCTCAGCTGGTTCAGAGCATCTGCCTTACAAGCAGAGGGTCACAGGTTCGAATCCTGTAGCCTCCACAAAGCATCATTGACTGGTGCTTTTTTTTCGTTAGGGGGTTTAGCTCAGCTGGTTTAGAGCACTACCTCGACAAGGTAGGGGTCACTGGTTCGAACCCAGTAATCCCCACAATAAAAAAAAGCGTTCATCATGAACGCTTTTTTTTATGCATTGAATTGCCTGTAAATTTCGAAATTCCCTTTCAGGTAGTTAGTCTGCTTTGGGAATCTCTTGTGGTTATTTTATTGTTAGTTCTTCTTTTTACCTAGCTTAATGCCGTAGCCTGTCGTCCATTCAATAAAGTCGGCTTTACCTCCATGGGCTTTAATAGAAACGCCAGCAAAGAAATCTTTGTAGACTTTATAGCGTACACCTACTCTAAGGTATATGGGCATGCTCTCGCCATTGAATTTGTTGCGATGCAGGTAGGCCCCTACATTTCCGTTGATATACAATCTGGAGTTTAAAACATGGTCGATGTAGAACGCTGGTCCATACGAAAATAAGGCTGAAAATTTGCCAGCTTTGTCGCCTGCCACCTTTTCATCATTCCCGCTGGCAGAATAGAATGCATCAACCCCAGCGCCGAGGCGCCATTTGTAGCCCAAATGTCTGCTATAATAAGCTCCCAACATCGATTTAAAATATTGGCTATCATGCTCCCGATCGATCTGCTTGAAACCAAAGGCATAATTGAAATGTAGCTCTTCGGTTTTCTCCATCGGGGGAATATGCGTTTTTCTGTAGTCAAATGGCTTGTCTGTTGGTGTATACGAAACGGATAAACTCAAAGGGACGAGATTTATCCCTGTATTGGGTAATGCCAGTGCTCCATTGCTGAAGTGGTGAAATGCCGCGCCAGCACCAACCTGAAAATGTTTGTTTAACCGATAGTTGGCCTGAATTCCGAAATCAATAAAAACGTTGTTTTTACTGCCGATAAGGAGGTTGAAAGGGTTATCTTCTTCGTTATAGGGGTTGAATCTGCCGGAGAGACCGAGGGCAATCCGATAATTGAAATTCCATCTCGAATTTACTTTTGGTCGAATGGGGATAGCCACAAAGCCGTATGCGGCAAAAGGCTGGCCCAGATGTTCCTGTCCAAAGGTGCTGCTATAGATACCGATACCGTAGATCGGATAGTTGTACAGTTCATTGTAGATGCTTTTTATTGAATCTTGAAACTGGGTTTGAAAACCTACTCTGAAATTTAACCCATTATAGTAAGAATCAGCTAGTGTTTCTTTGGAGCGTTCATTGAATTTAAGTTCGCCGCCGCTTTCATGTTCAAGTTGAAATATAAGTCTTTTCTTGGCTGGGATAAGGCTTTGTAAAGTGTCTGTTGAAGTTTCTATTCGAGGTGTAACCTGGGCTGTGGTACGAAAGGAAAGCAGTGCCAAGGTTACAAAAGCAAGTATTCTTGATGTCATGAAATAAAACGTTAGCGTTTTTTAAAATTTTTGCAAAAGTAAGCATGATATACCATTGTAACAAAAGTATTTAAACGGATGGGATATAAAGGTATCAAAACTGCCCGTTTTTAGCTACAGCTTTTTAATCCGACACAGGGAATTGTGCCCTTCGTTGTCACGATATCAAATGGATAAATAATTGTGGGTTATGCCTTTAATTATATTGCATATAAAAAGCAATTTATCTAAGTTTGAGCTGAAAAGAAAAAGGAAATATGATTAAAAACCTATTTAGAATTACTGCTGTTACGTTTGTACTAACAACAGCGGGGGGTGCTTTGTTTGCTCAGCACGCCAAATTTAATTGGAAAGAAGCATCTGAAGGGGGGTATACCTACAAGTACGTAACCAACGATCCTACTCATTCGCGGTTCTATAAGTTAAAAAATGGCTTAACTGTAATATTGAGTCCCACCAAAAAGGAACCCCGTATTCAAACGTACATCGCTACAAAGGCGGGTAGTAAAACAGATCCGAAAGATCATACTGGTTTAGCGCATTATCTGGAGCATATGCTATTCAAAGGAACAGATCAATTTGGGTCGAAAGACTGGAACAAAGAAAAGCCGCTGCTGGACCAGATTGATGCGCTCTATGAGAAATACAATAGTACAACAGACGAAACCGAACGGAAAGCAATTTATAAGGAGATTGATCAAGTGTCTGGAGAGGCTGCTAAATATGCGATAGCCAATGAGTACGATAAATTGATGGCGTCGATGGGGGCCGAAGGAACGAATGCTTTCACTTCATTTGAACAGACTGTTTATCAAGAGCAAATTCCTAGCAATGTGCTGGATAAATATCTGGCAGTGCAGGCGGAAAGGTTTAGAAATCCGGTATTGCGCTTGTTTCATACCGAGCTTGAAGCTGTTTATGAAGAGAAAAATATAAGTCTCGATAAAGATAATCGTAAGGCCGTGGAATCGATGTTTTCAGCGGCTTTTCCTGATAATAATTATGGAAAGCAGACCACAATTGGGACTGTTGAGCATCTTAAAAATCCGTCGTTGAAGGCAATTCGGGAGTATTTCCATACGTATTATGTCCCTAATAATATGGGTGTTATTATGTCGGGTGATTTTGATCCTACTGAGGTCGTTAAAAAAGTGGATAAGAGCTTTGCTTTTATGCAGCCCAAAGAGATTCCTGCCTACACTTTTGATGCTGAAAAACCAATTTTGACACCTATTGTCCGTGAGGTCAAAGGTCCGGATGCAGAGTTTATGCTGATGGGATTCCGTTTTCCGGGTGCTGCAACGAAGGATGCCCGCATGCTCAATTTGATGAGTCAGATCTTGACGAACGGATCTGCGGGTCTGATCGATCTGGATTTGGTGAAGAACCAAAAATTGTTGGGTGCTGGTGCTTTTCCTTACGTATTAAAAGATTATTCCTTGCTGCTACTACAAGGTAATCCTGGTCAGGGACAGCGCTTGGAAGAGGTAAAGCAGCTACTGTTGCAAGAATTGGCGAAATTGAGAAAAGGTGATTTCTCGGATGATCTGATAACCGCAATTGTCAATAATGCAAAGAAAGATGAAATTAAACAGAACGAAAGCTATGGCGACCGCGCTGAATCATTGATGGATGCCTTTACTTCTGGTCAAGATTGGGCATCTGTTGTGGGGTATTCGGATGAGTTAAATAAGATTACCAAGCAAGATGTGGTGGACTTTGCAAACAAATACCTGAACGACAATAATTATGTTGTCGTTTATAAACGTAAGGGGGTGGACAACAGTGTAGTTAAGGTTGTTAAACCAGAGATTACGCCTGTAACGGTCAATCGTGACGACCAATCCGATTTCCTAAAGCGGGTTGAAGCAATGCCGGAGGATAAAATCCAGCCGGTATGGGTAGATTATGATAAAGCTATTCAGAAAGCTACTGCAAATGGACTGCCAGTGCTTGCTGTAAAGAACTCAGATAATGAGCTGTTTTCCCTGTCTTATCGTTTTGATGGTGGAAAATGGGGTAATAAGTTATTGGCTTTAGCTGCTGGTTATCTTGAATTTTTGGGTACAAAGGATAAGTCAAGTGAACAGTTTAGCAAAGATTTTTATCAATTAGCTTCTGATTTTTCGGTGTCTGCCGGTAACGAAGAGACCATGGTGTCGATTTCGGGTTTAAATTCAAACTTCACGGCCACATTGAACTTGATCCAAGATTTGTTGCGCAATTGTGTTGCTGACCAGGAAGCTTTCAAAATGTATATTGCCCGTGCAAAAAAAGCGAGAGCAAATGCGAAAGAAAGCAAGACTGCAATCATGGAGGGCTTGAAATCCTATGCAAAATATGGTGCTAAAAATCCATTTAATAATGTGTTTACAGATGCTGAATTGGATGCTTTAAAAGCGGAAGACTTGGTGAAGGTGTTGCACGATTTGGTTAATATGAAGCATACAATGCTTTATTTTGGTCCGTTATCGGCTACGGAATTTGTGGCGAAAGCGAAGCCTTTAAAACAAAGTACCGGAGCCTACGTAGCGGCAAAAAAGGCGGTTGTGTTTGAAGAGTTACCAACAACCAAGAATCAGGTGCTTTTTGCTGATTTTGATATGAAGCAAGCTGAGGTGTTTTGGTATAGAAGTTCAGAAGCTTACGACAGTGCCCTGACGCCTACAGTTTCGTTATTTAATAATTATTTTGGCGGCGGCATGGGAAGTATTGTTTTTCAGACTATCCGTGAGTCAAAAGCTTTGGCATATTCCACTTATGCTTATTATGGCCAACCGTATAAAAAAGGCAATCGGTATACGGTAGGAGCTTACGTCGGCACACAGGCAGATAAGTTTAACGATGCGATTAAAGGCATGAACGAGTTGTTGGATGTATTGCCTGAAAGTGCTAAAGGACTGGATATCGCGAAAGTTAGTCTAGAAAAGTCAATTGCCAGTGAGCGTGTGTTGAATGCTGCTATTTTAGGGAGTTATTTGGCAGCACAACGCTTGGGAAATACAACTGATATTCGTAAAGTCGTCTACGAAGAGGCACCGAAATTAACGTATGACAATCTGCATGCTTTTCATAAAAAGGAAATGAGTCAAAAGCCCTATGTTTATTGTATCGTAGCGAAAGAAGACAGTCTTAAGCCAGCTGATCTCGCCAAATTAGGCGAAGTTAAGAAGCTGGATCTAAAAGAGATTTTTGGGTATTAGCTCAGCCGCTATTAGCGTAGCCTTTATACACCTGAGAGAAGCCTTCAGTGATACTGAAGGCTTCTTTTGGTATGGGGTTATTAGAATCGGATAATTTCATCAATCTGCTCATTGATGAATTGCAGTGTATCTTCCTTAAATAACTCTCCGTCATCATTCAATTCATTCTGAACGCCGGGTATAAAAATCTTGAGTGGAAGTACATGCATTCTTAAATAGTTGCATATCCCAGTGAGATGATCGATTCCACGGAGGTTGCCATAGCGTCCAGAAGATAGTCCGACCAATGCAACTTTCTTGTGATAAAAGCTGATCGGAAATGTGCAGCAGTCAATAAAAAGCTTGAGTGCTCCGGGTATACTTCCGTTGTATTCTGGGGCGATGAAGATAAACAGTTCCGCTTTACTGACCTTTTCTTGGATAGGTTCGAATGCTGTGCTTCTTTTGCCATAAAGATCTGTCTCTAAAATGTTTGCTGGTAGATCTTCCAAAGAAAAAATGTCACTTTCAATTGACTTACGATCAAGTATTTGCTTGTAGCACTTTGCTATTTTTAACGTCTTGCTATTGGGGCGGTTTGTTCCGGATATTATTAAAATCATTGTGTTGTTGGTACTTATAAAAAGCGCAATTTCAAAGTGGATACATATCTCGATTTTTTGTATCTTAGCATCCTGAGGATATGTGCTTTTGCTTCGTCAAAAGTACGAAATATGCTGAACTTGTTCTGTTAATTTGAGTTGCGGATAGAGATTTTGGCAAATTGATCTTCAAAAAAGTGACATGTGGGATAAAATGACATTTTAATTAAGAAAGATTTTCATTCAGATGGGAAAAGTAATTGCAATCGCAAATCAAAAGGGTGGGGTCGGAAAAACCACAACGTCAATTAATTTGGCGGCTAGTTTGGCGGTTTTAGAATATAAAACATTGTTAGTGGATGCAGATCCTCAAGCAAACTCTACTTCTGGGATTGGCTTTGACCCGCGTACAATCACCGCAAGTGTATATGAATGTTTGGTAAATGATTTGGATCCCCGGGAGGCTATCCAATCGACAGAAACGCCAAATCTTGACCTTTTGCCTGCTCATATCGATTTGGTTGGGGCAGAAATTGAGATGATCAATATGCATGAAAGGGAGTACAAGATGAAAAAAATCTTGGATCAGGTGAAACATGATTATGATTTTATTATCATTGACTGTTCGCCTTCTTTGGGCTTAATTACAATCAATGCACTGTCTGCTTCGGACTCCGTCATCATTCCTGTACAGTGCGAATACTTTGCTTTAGAGGGTCTTGGTAAATTATTAAA
This sequence comes from Sphingobacterium sp. 2149, assembly GCF_031455655.1. Lineage (NCBI taxonomy): Bacteria > Pseudomonadati > Bacteroidota > Sphingobacteriia > Sphingobacteriales > Sphingobacteriaceae > Sphingobacterium > Sphingobacterium sp. 2149. The sequence goes on from NZ_JAVDTD010000012.1 coordinate 230,033, forward strand.
CACGATTAAGATTGTTCAAAATCGTTTAAATACGAGCTTGGAGATTGAAGGGATTTTGTTGACCATGTACGATGTCCGTTTGAGGCTGTCTAATCAGGTGGTCGAGGAAGTGAAAACACATTTCACGGATTTAGTTTTTGATACGATTATTCAGCGGAATACCCGTTTGAGCGAAGCTCCAAGTTTTGGAATTTCTGTTATCATGCATGATGCGTCCTGTAAAGGGGCAATCAATTATTTGAATTTGGCGCGTGAGATCTTACAGAAAAACGGGCATCTTAGTGAAATGAATAAAACAGTAACCGCATAATATGGCAGCACATCAGCGTAAAACAGGACTGGGAAGAGGTTTAGGTGCGCTATTAAACGATAGTGTAGAAGTTCCTGCTAAAAGTAATCAGCAAGTGGAAGAAGCTCCTCAAGTTACAACCACAGCTGTAAAAACAACGAATGAGAATGGCAGTATTAGCCATGTCCGTGTAGAAGAAATAGCTGTCAATCCTTTTCAACCGAGAACAGAATTTGACCCGGTTGCCTTACAGGAACTGTCGGAATCTATTCGTCTACAGGGGTTAATTCAACCCATCACCGTACGTAAAATTTCGGATGGTAATTATCAATTGATTTCCGGCGAACGTCGTCTCCGTGCTTCACGTTTGGCTGGCATTACCGAAATTCCAGCATATATCCGTACAGCCAACGACCAGCAGATGCTGGAAATGGCTTTGATTGAGAATATCCAGCGGGAGAACTTAAATGCGATTGAAGTAGCCTTGAGTTTTCAGCGCATGATTGAGGAGTGTAATTTAAAGCAGGAAGAGCTGGGAGAGCGTGTGAGTAAAAACCGGTCTACTGTCACAAATTATCTTCGTTTATTGAAACTTCCGCCTGTCATTCAAGCGGCGATACGGGATGGAGCATTGACCATGGGACATGCTCGCGCATTGATTAATATTCCTGAAGTTGATAAGCAGCTTTATATCTTTAAGTTGATTATTGATCAAGGTTTATCTGTTCGTAAGGCCGAGGAATTGGTTCGTGAACTACAAAAAGGTGGTAAGAAAAAGGCTGGAAAGGATAAAGCTCCGATGTCTTTTCAACTACAGAAAATTGAAGATGATCTGGCATCTAAATTCTCTTCGCGTGTCAAATTGAATCTCAAGAGTACCAAAGGGAAAGGTGCTATCGAGATCCCTTTTGAATCAGAGGATGATTTAAGTCGCATTCTAGAATTATTAGATTGGTAATATGGCCAAATTAATAAGCTTGATACTTGCAGTGTTTGCGCTGGCGATAGTACATGGGCAGACGGTGGATTCCATTGCGAAGAAACAAGTGGCACCTGTAAAAATAGATAGCATAAAGCAAAAAGGGGTACAGGATACTGTAAAGAAAGAATCTAGGAAAGAACGTAAAAAGCGGGAGAAAGAGGAAGCTAAGGCAAAGGAGAAGGTGGTGTTCAAAGATTCGACCCGCTTGGCTATTGAAGCAAAAAATAAGCAAGCCTGGAAACGTTCTTTGGTTCTTCCCGGATGGGGACAATATACAAATGGAGGCGTTTGGTGGATAAAGGTCCCTGCAATTTATGGCGGGTTATTGACAACTGTGCTTGTTTTTGATTTTAATAACCGTTATTATAAAGAATTGTTGGGGGTATTGCAAGACAAGGCTCTTGGAAGGCCAATCGATCCATATTATCTCAACGTTTCCGAGCAGTCTATCATTCGTGCAAAAGATAATGCGCGGCGAGATCGCGATCTCATGGTGCTTCTTACTTTGGGAGTGTATGGCCTTAACGTCGCCGAAGCCTATATCGACTCGATGCTTAAATATCGTTGGAGCATTGGTGATGATAAGCCTAAAAAGACTGCTTTATTAATTGGACCGACTCTAATGGATGCCAGTCTCGCGTCGGGAACTTATTCGTTTAAACCAACTGTTGGACTTAAATTGACCATGAAATTCAATTAAAATCTGATTTCTTCAACCTCATATTTCGATCGAAAATGACTGTTGATGTGGGGATGTATAATCTGAATTTCAGTAATATTAGTTTTACACGGTCTGTAAGATCAAGGATTATGGTTTTTAAATAGGGGTATTTCATTGAAATTTTTTAATTTTAAAAATAAACTATACTTTTTTCTGAATATATGAACATCATTCTCTTGGGATATGGCAAAATGGGGCAGATTATCGAAAGATACGCACTAAAAAGAGGCCATCAAATTTTTTTAGTTGTGGATGAACATAATCGTCCTAACCTGACTGCTGATGATATGAGAGGAGCTGATGTCGCGATAGACTTTAGTGTGCCTTCTGCAGCATTGGATAATATAAATCTTTGTCTGGAAGCAGGGGTGCCTATTGTGGTAGGGACAACGGGCTGGTACGATCAATTGGAAGATGTTAAGGCGAAGTGTTTGGCGTTTGGAGGTTCGATTTTGTACGGGTCTAACTTTTCTATCGGTGTGAACGTGTTTTTCCATATCAATCGCATGTTGGCAAAAGCATTACAACCTTACAAGCAATATGATGTTCAAGTCGAGGAAATTCACCATATCCACAAATTGGATGCTCCGAGTGGTACCGCAATAACCATTGCTGAGGGGATATTGGAGAATAGTGATGTGAAGACCAACTGGGTGAATACTGTCGTTGGCGAGCAAGATGAAATTATTCCAAAGCCCCAAGAACTTTTGATAGAAAGTCATCGCATTGAAGAAGTTCCGGGAACACATACGGTACTTTATAGTTCGGAGGTTGACCAGATAGAATTTAAGCATACTGCACATAGCCGTGATGGCTTTGCTTTGGGTGCTGTTGTTGCTGCGGAATGGTTAAATGGTAAAAAAGGCTTTTATCAAGTTACAGAGATTTTTGATTTTAATAAATAGTACTAATTAGTAGTTTATGGGCTTAATTATATTTGCGGTTTTAACAGCAATATCGGGATATGGGTTGTGGCAATTGTTTGTTAAAGCTGGCAGAAATGGCTGGGAAGCGATCGTTCCTTTTTACAGCCAGTATATTCAGGCAAAATTGATGGGGAGACCGCTATGGTGGGTAATATTATTGCTCGTTCCAATTGTCAATGTCTTTATTTTCTATAATCTTTATCTTGATTTTATCCATTGTTTTGGGAAGCGTCGTTTTTGGGAGAATGCGGCTGCGGTTTTAGTCCCTTTTATCGTGCTGCCCATGTGGGCAAAGGATAATAATTTGCGTTTTTTGAACGGCCTGTACGCTAAGAATCTGAAAGCTGCTAGTCAGGAAGGCATTGTAATGACTGAAGAGAAGCGTGCCGAAATAGCCCTTGAATCCTATAAAGAGTATAAAATTAAATATCCATACAAAAAGTCTATGGTACGCGAATGGGCTGATGCTATCGTATTTGCCACTGTCGCAGCGTCCCTTATTCGTGGTTTTCTGATCGAAGCTTATATGATTCCGACAGGATCTATGGAACGTACCTTGTTGGTTGGCGATTTCTTATTCGTCAGCAAGTTGAATTATGGGCCACGTATTCCTAATACGCCGATTGCTTTTCCTTTTGCGCATCATACCATGCCCATTACAGGAGGGAAAGCATATTCTGAATTGATAGAACTCCCTTATAAACGTCTACCTGGATTTCAAAAGATTGAGCGCAATGATGTGGTCGTCTTTAATTTTCCCGCTGGTGATACTGTCGCCCTCGAAAACCAAAATGCAAGTTATTATGATCTTGTTCGAGCGTATGGCTGGCAGACCGTGAATTCGCAGTTTACGATTCAGGCAAGGCCGATTGATAAGCGTGAGAACTATATTAAACGTTGTGTGGGATTGCCAGGGGATAAGATTTCCATGAAAGATGCCAAGCTTTTTGTAAATGATCAACCGGGATTTGATCCTCCTGAAAGTCAATTGGACTATCTGGTATTAACGGATGGTACACCCTTAAATATGGAAAGGTTAAAGGAGTTGAGAATTGAAGCAGTAGGTGGCGATCAGCAGCCTGGGGTCTATCAGTTGTTCATGACTCAAGATGAGCTGGCCATTGTAAAGTCCTGGTCGAATGTCAAAGAAATCAGAAGGAGCCCCGTTGGAGAAGGTGCTTATCCATATGATGCGCAATATAAATGGAATTTTGATAATTTTGGACCGATTTTAATTCCGAAAAAAGGTTGGTCAGTTGCTTTAAATGAGCAGACTTTACCCATCTATGAAAGAGCTATCCGCGTGTATGAGAATAATAAGCTTGAAAAGCGGTCGGATGGAATCTATATCAATGATGTTAAAGCAGATCACTATACATTTAAAATGGATTACTTTTGGATGATGGGTGACAATCGGCATAATTCGCTAGATTCAAGGGGATGGGGATTTGTTCCCGAGGATCATATTGTTGGAAAGGCTTTATTTACTTGGATGAGCTGGGATGACATTGGTACGGGACTCTCGAAAATTCGCTGGAATCGAATCTTTAAGGGCATTCATTAATCGGTGCAAATCAACATGCTAGCCTTCTGATCTGAAGGTAATAAAAAGGGCTTTCGTTAAGAAAGCCCTTTTTTCTGAAATTACTTGTGTTTACTGCTTATAGGCCTCGGTCTTCGCCGAAAGTTGTACTACTTCAAACAGGCGAGGTAACGTTTGATCGTTTCCTCTAATCCTAAATATAGTGCATCGGAGATAAGTGCATGGCCTATGCTTACTTCCAACAATTCCGGAATATGCTGATTGAAATATTGCAGATTGTTGAGGTCCAGATCATGGCCTGCATTGAGTCCTAATCCAACTTCACGCGCCTTTAAGGCTGCTTTGAAATAGGGCTTTATAGCAGTTTCTTTATCGAAACCATACTCCGTTGCAAATCCTTCTGTATAAAGTTCAATACGATCTGTTCCTGTTTCTGCGGCAGCTTCTACCATTTCTTCGACAGGATCAACAAAAATAGAAACACGTATCCCGGCATCTTTGAACAATTTGCACATATCTTGTAGGTAAGCTTTGTTCTTAATGGTATCCCAGCCATGATTGGAGGTCAATTGACCTTCGGTATCAGGTACTAACGTAACCTGTGCTGGTTTATTGGCCAATACAAGGTCTATAAATTTCTGCTCCTGGCAGTTTCCTTCAATATTTAGCTCAGTCTGAATTGCTGCTTTTAAGTCAAATACATCCTGATAGCGGATATGTCTTTCATCAGGTCTGGGGTGAACAGTGATACCCTGAGCACCAAAACGTTCACAGGCTAATGCTGCTGAGACTAGATTAGGATTATTCCCACCTCTAGAATTTCTGAGCGTTGCGATTTTATTGATATTTACTGAAAGTCTAGTCATTTTGCTGTATGTTGTGTTGTAAAAATACGAATAATATCTATTTTTTTTTAACTTGCATGTATGGATGGAATCGACTATAGCCTATTTAGCGGCTTTCGCCTCTTGGACGTTATCGATATTATATTGGTAGCGATTATTATCTACTATATTTATAGTTTGATTAGGGGTACCATTGCTGTTAATATCCTAATTGGTGTCGCATTGTTTTATGGCGTTTATATTGTCGTCAAGCAGATGCATATGCGTTTGCTGACAGAAATATTCGGCGGTTTTATATCGGTGGGTTCGATTGCGTTGATTGTCGTATTCCAGCAGGAAATCAGGCGGTTTTTGCTGCATGTTGGGAAGAATATATCGATGAAGCGAAAAAAGGTTTTTTGGTCGTTTATCGGGAATAAGAAGGCTATACAAAAGGATTTGACGGATGATTTAAGACCTGTAATTGAAGCCTGTAGAAGTATGTCGCGTACGCGCACCGGGGCATTGTTGGTTTTTTCAAAATATTTTGATGAGGAGTATTACCAGAGTAGTGGTGAATATATCGATGCTCATATTTCCAAACGTTTGATTGAAAGTATTTTTCATAAAAATAGTCCCTTGCATGATGGTGCGGTCGTTATTGTCGATTTTAAGATTATGACAGCATCATGTGTATTGCCTTTGTCGGATAGTGAGGATCTGCCCTTGCAATTTGGATTAAGGCATCGCGCGGCAATTGGAGTAACGGAAGTCTCCGACGCTATTGCTGTTATTGTTTCAGAAGAGACTGGCGAGATCTCTTTTGCGAAAGATGGAAATGTCAATATGAACGTTTCGCCGGAAGAACTTGAGCAGCTACTGAAAGATGAGTTGTAAAAAGTGATCATTGAATGCAATGCCCCAAAAAGTTAGTTGCTTTTTGGGGCATTGTTATGTATAGACCGCTATTTTTTCGCAGCATTGATCACTTGTGTATTCAACTTGATGTACTCAGCATTCTTGTCAGCTGTGGCCACTTCAAGACCTTTCGTGGCAGTTTCCACCGCTCCTTTTTTATCTCCTGCTTTCAATTGAGCTTTTGCTTTCCAATAAAGAACATGTGCAGCTTTGGGTTGGGCTTTAGCAGCTTCATCGAACCAGTTTAAAGCTTTATTCAGATCCAAATTATTAGTAAAGTAATATTGAGCGGCTGCAAAATATGGTTTTTTCTCCCCTTTCATAGCCTCATCGATTGAAGCTAATATTTTATCCTGCTGGTTTACTTTAAGGGCAATTTTTACAGCAGTTTTTTCCCAAGCCAAACTTAAAACCGCATCCGTTGGCGTAACATTGTCAAAAGCGATGGTAAAAGTTTCCACCGGATTGGCTAATGTCTGTGGTTTAACATTGAAGCGTAAAGCGTCTTCGGTTTGTTTATACGTGTATGCGCCCCATTGTTTTGTGTTTTTACTGATGATGATGGTCCACTCCGATTTGTTTGGGATAGTAAAAAGCGAATAGGTTCCTGCTGAAAGCTTATTGCCATTTAATGTAACATCTCCTTCAAAAGTTAATGTGGTATTGGTATTTGCTCCTGTACGCCACACCTGATTATAAGGGACGAGATCACCAAAGATCTTACGTCCATTCATACTTGGTCTGCTATAGTTTAGTGTTACATTTTCAATACCTAATCCTTGTGTAATCGTTTGTGAGCTGCTGGCTGCAGGAAGCTTAATTTGAGCAAAAGATTCTCCAGCCGTAAACATCATGGTTGCGGCAATGGCAATTGCAAAAAGATTTTTTTTCATCTGTATCATTGTTTGTTTTGTTGTCTACGCGTTTTGAACAGTTTCACGCCTCTATCTATCTTCTAAAAATAGGAAGAATTTCACAGAAAAAGGGCATCTATTTTTAGATGCCCTTTCGCTAGTTGCACTAAGGTGTTCTATTAAGCGTTTTCTTTTCCAATTTTATGCCCTTTAGTGGCAAAAAATAAGATATACAGGTAGGCCGGAACCATCGCAAAGAGAAACGCATGTTGGAAGTCAACATGTAAAGTGTCCTTTAAATAACCATATATCAAAGGCCAGATTGCTCCTCCGGCAATACCCATAATCATAATGCCTGATCCTGTTTTCGTAAAGCGTCCTAGTCCTTTTATACCCAGTGGGAAAATTGCTGGCCACATCAATGCATTCGCGACACCCAATAGGGCCACAAAGATATAAGACGTCAGTCCTGTAGAAAATGCTGAAATTGCCGTGAATGTTATTCCAACAATTGTACAGATACGTAAAGCGGTTTGCTGCGATACAAACCTCGGAATAGAGATAATACCAATGAAATAGCCAACTAGCATACATACTAGTGTAAACGTAGTGCCATACTTAACAAAAAATGGCGGCAGAGATAATAATCTCCCATAAGTTCCGATGATGTCGCCTGCCATTACTTCTACTGCAACGCAGAAGAAAATAGCGAGAAATCCTAAAAATAGATGTGGAAACTGAAAGATACTTGTCTTTTTAGTACTTGTGACAGCAGCGTCATCTGTTGCTTCTTCTTCCTTATTGACATCAACTTCGGGCATTTTTACAACAAATACGACAATCGCTAAAATCGCAACACCGATAGCCACTCCAATGTAGGGTCCATGAAGCCTTTCAGATAATTCCGCTAACAGTGCATCGTGTTCTGCACCTGCTTTGAGTTCTTTGATTCTACTGGAAATGCTGTCGTAATCTTTTAATAGGATGCTCCCCAAGACTACTGGAACAATCATGCCAGCTGTTTTATTGAAAATCCCTACGATGGAGATCCTTTGGGCGGCACTTTCTATGGGGCCGATTATACTTAAATAAGGGTTAATCGCTGTCTGTAAAAGCGCCATGCCTGAAGCTTGCACAAATATAGCAACCAAGAAGAGTTGGTAGCTCAGGTTTGATGCGGCAGGAATAATGATAAGGGCGCCTAAAATAATTAACACCAGACTGGCCACTAATCCATTTTTGAAGCCTGTTTTCCCTAAAATCCATGAACTGGGTAATGCGAGAAAAAAATAGGCAATATACGACGCGAACAGAATTAAAAATGCTTGTGTGTCGGTCTCTAAATTAAATGCTAAGCGTACAAAAGGGATCAATGCGCCATTGGCCCAAGTGATATATCCAAGAATAAAAAATAATGCACAGCAAATGAGCATAGGGACTATTGCTGTTTTACCCGAATTAGGATTAGTGGTCATTTTTTTAATTATATTTAGTTAAGTTATCGTTCACGCAGTAGAAATCTGTCGAAAAAGTAGCGTTAAGCAATCGATTGCATGCTATTTTGTTGATTTTTAAACTATCCAACGTACAAGACTACTTAAATTTATTGAATATAGGAAATAAATAAAGGCATATTTTTGCGCGGTTTTGGGAATTAATTCGTAGAAAAAAAGGAGGATAAATTGTAATTTATCCTCCTTTAAATTTTAATCTGTCAGATTAAAATTTGATGGTTTTGGAATTCGAGTTGCCAAAAGCCCTATAAATTGTATTATTTTGGAACGATCGCTACTGTAAGTCTGGAAATACAATTTAATTTATTGAACCGGTCATACATCTTTATTTCCCAGATATGTGTGGAACGGCCAATATGTATTGGACTGCATTTCGCTGTAATTATTCCGCTGCTTACGGGACGTATATGGTTTGCGTTCACTTCAAGTCCAACGCCGCGATATTTATCTGGATCAACCACCAGGTTAGAGGCAATGCTGCCTAGAGACTCTGCCAGGACTACCGAGGCTCCACCATGTAATATTCCGTGCGGTTGCTTGACTTTATCCGTTACAGGCATAGTCGCTGTAATGGTGTTGTCATTTATTTCTGTCGCTTGAATTTCCAGGAGACCTGACAGGTATTTGTTAAAAAATACATTTATTTCCTCAATGCTGTAATGCTGAAACCAAATTTTTGACATCGTCTGAGTTTAAGTAACGTTCTTGGATAATAATGCGGTGATGATTGAGGTGTCCCGCAATAACATATAACAGTGCCTTTACACTTGTGAGTCGCTCAGATGCCATTCCTTTACGCTCCAATTCAGCGTCATTGAAACTGTTGAAAAGCATCATATTGGCTTTGCGAAGAAAGGTGAATTCTTTGCTCAAGCTTTCTAACGTACGATCATTATAGCGTGAATACTGGATGAGGTAGTCTTGGTCATAACCGGCTAGCTCCTTCAGGTCATTACGGGAGAAGCGCAACGCACGATAGGCCATGATTCGTTCATTATCGATGACGTGGCCAACGACTTCTTTGATGGTCCATTTATCCTCGGCGTATTTAAAATTGCCTCTTTCCTCAGGAATCGTGTCCAGAAATGCTGGAAAGGAGAGCGTTTGTTCTTCAAGTGCATCAAACACGTTATCGACGACAGTCTCAATATATGGCGCATAGACTGCTGGATATTCGTCAGATTTGAGTGGCTTCATATTTTAAATTGCTTTTTAAGATTATTCGAAATGTTGTTCCTTTACCTAATTCAGATTCTTTTACAAAAATTTGTCCTTGGTGATACCGTACCATTCTTTTTGTCAGACTAAGCCCAAGCCCCCAGCCTCTCTTTCTTGTTGTGAAGCCCGGCTGGAAAACTGATTCAAAATTAGATCTCGGAATTCCTTTGCCCGTATCGCTAATGTCTATAAAAATTTCTTCTTTCGCAATATTTTCTGAAATATTAACAGTTATCTTTCCTTCTGTACCAATGGCATTTACTCCATTTTTCAATAAATTTTCTATAATCCAGTCGAAGAGCGGAATATTGAGCTTTGCTTCAAGATGTTTGTCTCCTTTTAATTCGAAAGTAATTTTATTGCTAGTCCGTATACGGAAATAATCCATGTAATTTTTAATGACCTCGTAGAGGTTGTGATTGGTCAGTACGGGAGTAGACCCTATTTTTGAAAAGCGGTCAGCGACGATTTCAAGCCGCTTTATGTCGTTTTCCATTTCATTTAGGGTATCATCTTCTTCGGCATCAAATTTTATACGAATCAGTTCTAGCCAACCCATCAACGACGAAATGGGGGTGCCCAATTGATGGGCAGCTTCTTTGGTGAGGCCTACCCAAACAAGATTTTGTTCAGATTTTCGGATAGAGTTGAAAACGGTATACGCAATGATCAGGAAGAGCGCAATGAGCGATAGTTGTACGTACGGAAACACCCTTAGCTGTTGCAAAAACCAAGAATCCTTGTAGTATACATGCCATTTTTGCCCGTTCTCTAATTCCAGAGTAATGGGGGGATGGCTTTTTTTCATAAATGCCAGCTGTTTCTGAAAATAAGCCGGGTCGTAATTTAGATGCTTTGTAACACTGTCGTTTTGTCCGGGCTTAATATTGGTCTTCGTAGAATCGAGGTTCCGCCAAAAAATGATATCTTCTTTATCGTCAGTAATAATCGCTGGTAAATTTAAGCTGTCTCTCACAGCGTAAATAAATGTAATGAACTCATCATCTACGTCGGGCATGGTCATGATATTTTTAGTACTCATGGCCCATACCTCGGCCTTTGAACGTTCGGCGTGAGCAAGATTTCGAACGAGGTAATTGGTGTACACCAAGGAGGCAACAGCAATGACTGCAGCAAAGATGAGCAAGATAAATTTCCAGCGTTGCTGGCTAATCTGATAGGGTTTCATGATTCCGTATTCGTGTCCTTCATCGCAAATTACTGAATAAATGTCTGTTTTCTGCACTTTTATTTCATTGAAGAAGTGGTCGTAGCGCCCAAATCAAAAATTTTGTGGTAATTTTGCTTCATGAGTTCAGAAAGAAAAGTAAGAGTGCGTTTTGCACCAAGCCCTACAGGTGGTCTTCACCTTGGTGGGGTACGTACAGCTTTGTTTAATTTTCTCTATGCGCGTCAGCATCAGGGAGATTTTATTTTACGTGTCGAGGATACGGATCAAACTCGTTTTGTCCCAGGTGCTGAAGAATATATCAACGAATGTTTAGCATGGTGTGGTCTGACCCCTGATGAAAGTCCGTTAAAAGGGGGGAAATATGGGCCTTACCGTCAAAGTGAGCGAAAACCATCTTACCGCAAATATGCTGAGCAGTTGATCGCAAATGGGTATGCTTATTATGCCTTTGATACTGCTGAAGAGCTAGATGAACAGCGTAAATTACAGCCTAACTTCCGGTATAGCCACGAAAACAGACTTCAATTGCGCAATTCGTTGAGCCTATCTGAGACTGAAACTCAACAACTGTTGGATGCGGGAACTCCGCATACCATTCGTATAAAAATTCCTACAGATGACACGGTAACATTCACGGATATGATCCGAGGTAAGGTTGCTTTTGATACAAATCTTGTTGATGATAAGGTATTGCTTAAAGCTGATGGTATGCCCACTTATCACCTGGCCGTTGTTGTCGATGATAAAACCATGGATATTTCGCATGTATTCCGTGGCGAAGAGTGGTTGCCTTCGGCACCTATCCATATCTTGTTGTGGGAATACCTTGGGTGGAGCGATAGCATGCCGAGCTGGGCACATCTTCCTCTAATCCTCAAGCCCGATGGAAATGGTAAATTAAGTAAACGCGATGGCGATCGTTTGGGATTCCCTGTTTACGCGATGAACTGGACCGATGCGAACTCTGGCGATACAACAAAAGGTTTTCGTGAGATGGGTTTCTTGCCGGAGGCTTTCGTCAATATGCTTGGGGTGTTAGGCTGGAATGATGGAACTGAACAGGAACTTTTTTCTTTAGATGAATTGATCCAGAAATTCGGCGTTGACCGTATCAGTAAAGCTGGGGCGAAATTTGATTTTGAAAAAGCAAAATGGTTTAACCATGAATGGATCAAACGATCTTCAACAGAGTCGTTGTTACCGCAGATCAAAACAGTTTTGGAACATCATCAAGTAGCGGCTGATGATACTTATGTGAGTAAGGTATTGGATGCGGTAAAAGAGCGCCTGACCTTTGTGGAAGATTTTTGGAGCCAAGCGTCGTTTTTCTTCCTGCAACCTGCAGAATATGATTTAAATGCAGTAAAGCCTAAATGGTCTGCGGAAAAAACTGCATTTTTTGAAGGCATTAACCAGTCTTTCGCAGGATTTAATACCTGGAAGGCCTCTGAGTTGGAACCTTTCTTCAAGGATGCAATTCAAGCATCCGGAATGAAAATGGGCGAACTGATGATGCCATTCCGTATTATGTTAGTCGGTGGGAAATTTGGACCAGATGTGTTTCAGATAGTTGAACTGCTGGGCAGAGAGGAAGTTGTAAATCGTGTAAAAAAAGCACTTCAGGAATTTGATGCTTAAAGGAATAGCGTATAAAATACTAAAAGAGGCTATTTGCATTGATTTGCAAATAGCCTCTTTTAGTATTGTTGACTAGGGTTTCCATGAGTTTACTATGTGCAGTTTACTGAAAACGTTTATTTTCTTTGGCTTTGATGGAGTTGTTAGACCTTGTTAGGTAGGCGTCCCCTAGTTTGGTTATACTAGGCGTTTCCCTAGTTCGATTTATAAGTAAGGTAACCTCAGCCGGATATAAAGGGTCTTGGCTGGGCCAAATAAGAATATTATTCCGGTGACAACTAATCCCAGCATTCCGAGGTAAGTAAATATTTCCATATTGCTGATTAGCGATGCTTGCTGACTCAAACTTCCGGAAAGACTTTTACTAACAATACGGTTTGCCACTTGATCGCCATATAATCCGCTATATTTCTCGATTAATGTGTTCCAATAATTCATTGTCAACGGATTGCTTGTATTCAGTGTCTGTTCGAGTTGATTATAATGCTTTTTATTTAGTATATAGCTGATGTTTTGGGTAAATGCAAATCCAATATTGGTACTCCAAAATCGAACAGTTGTACCCATGAGGCCGGCATTGCCTACATGTTGCGATTCGACACCTGTTAAAATGTAAATCACCAACGGGGTGAACAACCAGCCTTGTCCGATGCCCTGAATGAACAAAGGTAGACCTATGGCCCAGATTGTGGTATCAGGATAAAAGGTAGGGACAAAGAGAAAACACGAAATTGCCAATATCAGAAAGCCAAAGCCAAAGCTATATTTAGGCGATACGTCGCGTAGAAGTAAGACGCCAGAACTGCCAACACCCAGGATAGTACCTATGACATTGATGTATTGTACATCAATAATGTAGTGCCAGGGCCATTTCCAGACGGTAGCCATGACGGAATAGACATTGTTGAGGCAGCTGCGAATAATATAAAAGAGAAAAAATAGGATAACTCCCAAAATCACATTTTTGTATCTCAAGACCTCAAAGTGAAAAAGAGGTCTTTTGACCAAACTTTGTTTAATTATAAAGAGTGCTCCGAACATCAGGAAAAGGGCAAAGTTGATGGTAATATTGGTGTGTTCGAACCAATAGTATTTACGGCCATAAATTAAGACATAAGCGCCGCAACTCAATGAGAGCAGCAGAAACAGACAACTTGTGAGATCCAGTTGATAGAGAGGGAATTTTTTACTTAAGCGGTTATTGTTGAGTAAGAGCAGGGCTATCGCAATCACAATCAAATGCCAATAGAGTACAACGTGAATCATATCTTGCCATCCATAATCCATAATACTTTCTTTGAGCAAAGATGTTGTTAAGGTTGAGCCAGTAAGCATAAATGTATATAGGAAGAAATAGGCAATGGTGCGGCTCTTAGCATGTTTAATCTGGTTCATAACCATTGGAAGGAAGCAAGCTCCTTCAAGTACACAAAAAATACCTTCGGCTACACGCAAAACGCCAATAAGGAATGTATCTTTTGTCAATGAGATGCCTATTAAGATGAGGATGGAAGTACTGCAGGTCAACAGGATATATGTTCTCACCCTGAAATAAGAAAAAAGCCGCTGAAATATGAGTAAAGCAACCACAATGGCACCATACATCAAGGAAAGGAAATATTGAATATCTTCGGTTTCGATGTCAAGCGTCGACGCGGTAAATGCCGTGTTTGAATGGAATAGCGACATTAACATGAGATGGGGAAACATCGCTAGTATCATAAGCGGAAGTTTGATCCATTCGGGAACCCAGCTATAGTATAAAGATTTGTTGTTAAGCATGGTCAAATTAGGATTGATGGGCGGCATGAATGACAACGTTCATGCCGGCACGTAGTTTTTTAAGATTCTGCTGTGGATCAAAGACAATTTTAACGGGGATGCGCTGCTCTATTTTTACGAAGTTTCCGGTTGCGTTATCTTGGGGTATTACGGCAAATTTGGAACCTGATGCTGGAGAAAAAGAATGGATCTTTCCTTTAAAAAGAAGGTTGGGAAATGCATCCACCTGTATCGTCACGATAGTGCCTTCTATAAGATTTTCGAGCTGTGTTTCCCTGAAATTTGCATCGATCCATTTCTCTTCGCTAACTACATTTGCCAGCGTCTGGCCTTCCTTCACAAATTGTCCGGGTTGTATAGTTCGCTTGCCCACAAAACCGTCATAGGGTGCAGTTACTACGGCATAAGAAAGGAAAAGCTGCGCATTTGTTTTTGCGGCCTTTTTGATGTTAATATTCGCTTTTGCAGGTAACTCGTTTGCTTTTTCTTTGCTGGTATTCAGTCGCGCGGAATGATACTCTTCTGTCATAGCATGTAGTTGTGCTAATGCTAAATCGTAAGCTGCTTGGGCATTGTCGTATTGCTGTCTGGTTGCCGCATCAGCCTCATATAATTTCTTGAATCGACTATAATCCTGTTGCGTTTGCCATACACTTACTTTTGCTGCTTCTAATCTTGCCTTTTGAACCGAAATACTATTGGCAGTCGCATTGGCTGTTTTGCTGATTACCTCGGCATTTCTCTGGCTACTTTGGAGTTCGGCATTTGCGATATCTACCTTGGTCTGATATTCACTTGCATCTATGATAAATAGGGTGTCACCCTGATGCACATATTGATTTTCTTCAAATCGGACTTCTTTGATAAAACCGGGGATCCGACTAGCAACAGGGGTCACATATTGATCTATCTGTGCATCATTGGTCGTTACATATTGATGAGTAAAAATCAGATGCTTGGCCAGGAAGCCAATACCGGCCAATAATAATATACTGGCAAATAGGACAAGCACTTTATTAAATCCTTTTGTTTTGTCTTTTTTATCTTTTCTATTCATTATTCCATTCTACTTGCGCATTTTCCAAATTCTTCAGCTTTAGCATTCAGATCCATATTCCGATTCTGGTTATGAATTACCTGATACATCAATATCTGTCAATGCATTTTACTTAAAAGGGGGGCTTGAGTCCCGATCGACGTTTCTGTTTGGGAATATGGCCCATACAAAGATAGTGTAGGACGGAAATGATTTGTTTTGTATAGTCGGACGGATATTTGTTTATTTGCGCCATATTGTCGAAATAACGTAATTTTGAGTTATGGAAGAGGGCAAACTTGCAGCGATTGATGCTGAGCACTATGATTTTTATGTCGACCACCTCTACGTAGATCGTATTGATTCTCGCGAGTATAAACATAAAAAAGCGCGCCTGTTGTATGCTGAAGGCGGGATTATTCATGTGTTTACAGCAACAAAGCACTGGTATTTGCCTGCAAGATTTTATATGTGGATTCCGGCAAATACAACTTATCATCTGGAAAGTACAAGCTCTCGTATTCCGCTCTATAGTTTTTACTTTAAAGAAAGGCCGGGTATGCCATCTGTGCTTTCGGTGCCAAATATATTTCTAAGCAATGATTTGATGCGTGAAATGTTTTTATTTGCTCGAGATTGGGCTGGCGGGGTGAGCAAGATGACTGAATATTCTAAATACTGTCTCTTGCGTGCGATGATGGCTATTATTCCAGATACGAGCTCACCAGTAGATGCTTTTCCGATGCAGCATCCCTATCCTAAAAGTGAAAAGCTCAAAAGTGTGGCTCGGTATCTCAACAGCAACATCGATCAGGCCTTTACCATTGAACAGATTGCTGCGCGTTTTGGAATGAGTAGCCGCTCCTTATCCAGGCTTTTTAAAGAAGATATGGGCATCAGTTATATTCGGTTTTTAAGAGCGATACGAATTGCGAAAGCGCTGGAGCTCATGTCTGAAAATAACTACTCCATTCTCGAAATCGCCATGCGTGTGGGTTACAACGAGCTCTCTTCTTTCAGCAACATTTTTACACGCGTGACGGGTATTCGTCCATCGATTTATATGGCGAAGATCAACGGATACAAATAGCAGTAGTGATTGTATTTAGGCTAAAAGTTCCTGCAGATCTTCCTGAGAAAGTGACTTGATAAAGCTTTCTTCGGTTGTGATCAGGCTTTGTGCGATCGATTTCTTCTTATTCTGTAAGGCTAATATTTTTTCTTCAACGGTATCTTTGCTGATAAATTTATAGATAAAGACGTTGCGCGTCTGACCGATGCGGTGCGAACGGTCTACGGCCTGTTGTTCTACGGCCGGATTCCACCAAGGGTCTAGGATAAAAACATAGTCTGCTTCAATAAGATTGAGCCCCACACCACCTGCCTTTATCGAAATGAGGAATAGCTTGGTATCGTTGTTTTTACGAAACTGACTGACCGCTTCATCCCGATTTTTTGTGCCACCATCCAGGTAGGCGTAGTTTATTCCTTTATGATCAAAATATTGGCGGAAGATATTGAGTTGTTTTACAAACTGCGAGAAAATCAGCACTTTGTTACCTCTCTGCATGACCATTTCAAGTGTTTCAATGACCGCTTCGAACTTACCGGAATCGCCCGAAAATTTCTCATCCACCATTCTGGGGTGATTGGCTAATTGCCGCAGCTTTGTCAATCCTTGTAAAAGTGCAATTTGGCTAGATTTTGGTTTGTTTTCCAATTGTCCGTCGAGGATTGCATTGCGATATTCAGATTTAACCTTCTCGTAAAGTTCGGACTGTTTTTCTGTCATCTCACAGTAGAGTACCTGTTCTGTCTTTGGCGGTAATTCTCTTGCCACCTGATCTTTTGTACGTCTTAATATAAACGGTTTAACAATCGCCTGGAGGCGTTGTGCTTTTTCTTCGTCTTTTTTCTTTTCTATTGGCTGCACAAACTCCTTTTGAAAATAGGTGTAACTACCCAACAGTCCGGGATTGGTGAAGTGCATCTGTGCCCAAAGATCCGAAACTGAATTTTCGACCGGGGTTCCACTTAAGGCCAGTTTATTTTTACTTTTTAGGCTTTTTATGGCTTTGAAAGATTTGGATGTAGGGTTTTTAATGTTCTGGCTTTCATCCAAGATAATATAGTTAAAATAGAAGCTACTCAAAGTATCCTCGTCTATACGTGCTATCCCGTAGGTGGTGATTATCAAATCATATTTGGAGAATAGTGAGGCATCTTTAATACGGTTATTCCCAGTATGAAGGTGAATGTTAAGCTGTGGCGCGAATTGATGTGCTTCTTTTTGCCAGTTATATACCAATGATGTCGGTAAGACCAAAAGCGAGGTACGTACATCCTGTTCGTCCTGAAGTTGTTCTTTTTGCTGCTGCAATAAGGCTAATGTTTGTATGGTTTTGCCTAAGCCCATATCATCCGCAAGACAGCCTCCAAATCTATACTGCTTTAGAAAATTAAACCAATTGTATCCTGCCTTTTGGTATGGTCGAAGATTTCCTTTGAAATGTTTTGGTTCGGGAATATCAGCAATTTCTTCAAAGTTGGCCAGATTTTGAAGTTTTCGGGTAAATACCAGTTGCGTATGTTCGCTAATTTCAAAGAGTAGGCCTATATGTACCTTATTTAATTTAAGTTCATGGCGATCTGCAGAAAATTGAAATAAATGATTGTACTGTGCAAACCATTCTTCGGGAATCATGGCAATTTCTCCATTCGGTAAAGTAAATTCCTTAATGTTATTGAGGATATGATTGCGCAGCTGAATAAATGGGATTTCGTAAGGTCCAAATTTTGCGATAGCACTGATGTCAAACCAATCATTATCTTCTTCAATGGAGATATCGAGCGAGGTCTGTCCTATGAAGAAGCGCTTTTCTTCATTATTTTGTACAATTTGAAAACCAAGTTTCTCCAGTTGTTCTTGGTGATTATTTATCCAGTCAAATATGGAAAGTCGTTTTCCAGCGGCTATCGCTGGTGTCAATAAACCGAGTTGAAGGTCAAAATCCTGTAGCCCCAGCTTTTTTAAGTTTTCATGCTGTTGTTCTTCCCATTGCAAAGATCGTTTGACACGGTGGAAAATATAACGATCGTCTTCCTCCTGATAGACCATGCGGACGGTAACTTTATTTTCGGCACCAGCTGTAAAGATATGTTTACCGTACTTAAATTGCAATTGAAGTTGTGAAGCTCCATCTTCGATATAAATCAAACGGAGAATTGGAATTGCTTGATGCTGATGGGTTTGGATGTCGAATCCTTCGGCATAAACATGATAGCGTTCTATCAAGCCACAGACAAAGGTTTCAAAATATTTTTTTTCAGTGCTCCTACCGACAGAAATATAGCGTTTATTCAAGAAGGGGCTAAGCTTTTTCCCTTCAAGGGTCTGATCGAAATAATAAAGGGTATTATTTAAAAGTAGCCATGCTTGTACATTAGTCAGCACGATAGCATTTTTGAACATGAACTCCAAACGCTGATTTTCATATTTGATGGTCGGGAAATAGCGTGTTTCTTCTTCGTTTCGACGGAAATGAAAAAGTATCGAGGCGGCAGATGTGGCCAGTTTAATTTCTTGATCTGCAGGATACCCATCTTTGCTCATCATAAAGAATGGTTTGTCTCCAACAGTTTCAAAAAATTGAATCATTTTTTCATCTATTTTAGGACGAAGGAGTTCATAAAGCTTTTTATCAAAAACTTTGGAAAAGAAATCTACAGGTCTGATCGCTTTTTTGTAGTATTTTTTGATGAGGTGTGTTTGTTCAATTTCATCAAGCAGTCGAATGAGTTTGTAATCTACTTCATCTAATTCGGCGGCGTAGGCACCGACAGTGTTACTAAATATGCGTTGATATCGGAGTGAGTAAGTCCCATTGGGATTGAGTTGGACCATGTGTGGCTCAATGAGATAGCCGAGATAAGGGTGCTCACATATGGAATAAACGATTTTATATACTGGGAATGACTTTGACTGTTGCATTAAAAATAGCGGACCTTATAAATAAAGGTATCTAATATACAATAAAATATACCATTACTCGCAATTTGCCCGATGAAATTTTAAAAATTGACGTGCTTGGATTGAAGATTTTGGAAGCGATTAGTGTTGATTGCCTGTAGCAACCTAATAGTTTCCATTGAAGACAAACTGCGCCGGTCCTTTTAAGAACACCTTTGTAAAATGCTGACCATTTTTATGGAAGGAGATGTAAAGCTGCCCTCCTAATACGCGGATAGGAATATTGATATCGCCTGTGAGATTCTGCTTTAGGGCGACGGCCATGGCTGCTGCAGTAGCACCAGTGCCACAGGCATAGGTTTCATCTTCGACACCGCGTTCAAAAGTACGCAGGAAGTAACCGTCTCTTTCTGCTTCGATGAAATTTACATTGATGCCATCTTTTCCATATGTCGCATTATTACGAATGGCGTAGCCGTCTTGATAGACATTTTTATGCGCGAGATTTTCTACAAATTCAACATAATGTGGAGAACCTGTTTGTAACAGGTAGGCGTCTCCATCACGGGCAAAATCTTGCACGTCGATCATTTGGAGATTGACAAGATCTGCAGATAAAGATGCATGGTGTATACCGTCTACTGCCAAAAAGACAGTTTTGTCAGTAATAATGCCAAGGTCGCGAGCGAAGGCGACAATACAACGGCCTCCATTACCACACATGCTTCCTTCTCTACCGTCTGCATTAAAATAAACCATCTCAAAATCGTAATTTTCGTTCTGCTGTAAGAGCATCAGCCCGTCAGCACCAATACCAAATCGGCGGTCACATAGCTTCGCTACTAATGCTTCGTCTGCTCTGTCAAATGCATTTTCGCGATTGTCTACTAAGATGAAATCATTGCCTGCTCCTTGGTATTTAGAGAATCTTACTTTTGTTGCCATTCTGTTGATTTTTAGTAACAAAAGTACGTTTTTTTGTTACAAAAAAACCTTCTAAAGTTAAGATTTGTTAAAATGGTTGTATTTGTCTAGTAATTAACATTTTTTAACGTGTCGGATTTTCCGAAGGTTTCGAAATGGTATTACATTTGAACATATCCGAATAAAATCGGTAATTTTAAGAGCAAAAGTTATCAGCTTATATTAAGACATTTTAAAATAGAAATAAGTTTATGAATAAGGTCGGTTTAACGCTATTAACAGCTGTTTTCGGTGGAGCGGTAGCATTAGGAGGTTACAAGCTTATTGAGAATAAGAAGTTTGATGGTATGTCTTTCGAAGACAAACAAAAGGTTTATTTTGCAAATAATCCAACAGGAGTGATGTCCTCTACAGGTAACCCTGATTTTACGCAGGCTGCTGCTGCGGTGTCACCGGGTGTTGTACATATTAAAACCACATATAGCCGTAAGGGATCACAACAATCGCAGGGTTCTCCGTTTGACATGTTTGAAGAGTTTTTTGGCATGCCACAGGGGGGCGGGCGACGTCAAATGCAGTCGCAACCTGTACAAGCATCTGGGTCAGGTGTAATTATCTCAGATGATGGTTATATCGTAACCAACAACCATGTGGTGGAAGATGCAGACAAGATTGAAGTTGTATTAACAGATAAGCGAACATTTGAAGCTAAATTGATCGGACGTGACCCAAATACCGACCTAGCTTTATTGAAGGTATCGGGCAAGGGGCTTCCCGTTGTTAAATTAGGTAACTCAGATAATGTCAATGTTGGTGAATGGGTATTGGCTTTTGGCTATCCACTTGGACTTCAGTCTACAGTGACTGCAGGTATCATTAGTGCGAAAGGGCGTCAGATTGGGATTTTAAGTGAAGGTCAGCAACAACAGCGTGGTAACCCATTTGGAGGTGGACAAGACCAAATTCCTGTCAGTTCAGCGATCGAATCTTTTATTCAGACAGATGCGGTAATTAATAGGGGGAATAGTGGTGGTGCTTTAACAAATGCTTCGGGTGAATTGATCGGTATTAATTCCGCTATTGCTTCTCCAACAGGTACCTATGCGGGTTATGGTTTTGCGATTCCGGTCAATTTGGTAAAGAAGATTGTTGATGATTTTGTTGAATACGGTAATGTAAAACGTGGTTACATAGGTGTGACTTATACTGAAATAACACCAGAATTGGCGAAAGAAAAAGGTTTTTCAGATGTTGATGGTCTTTATGTTCAGGATGTCGTAGCTGGCGGTGCTGCGGAGGCCGCAGGTATCAAGAAAGGTGATATACTGACCAAAATTAATGGAAAAGTGATTACAGGTTCACCTGTTTTAAGTGAAACTATAGGTCGTGCGCGTCCTGGAGATAAGGTAAATGTTACTTACAAACGAGATGGTAAGGAAAAACAGGTTACTATGGCATTGAAAGGTGAAGATTCGTTAAAGTCTGCGAATGCTGGCGGAAAAGCTTCGAAAAGCGCAACCGAAATTTATAACAAATTAGGAGCAAGCTTTATTCCTGCGTCTGCACAGAAGAAAAAGGAATTGGGTGTGAACTCCGGAGTTGTTGTCACTCAAGTGAACCGTGGAGGTATCTTCGATTACTTCGGTGTAGAGCGCGGATTAGTTATTACTGAGGTCAACGGAAAGGCCGTTAATTCAGTTGATGATGTTGAAGCCGCTTTAGGAGCAACACAACGTAATATTGTACGTTTGAAAGGTGTGTCACCTCAAGGTGGTGCTGTTCAATTGAGCTTCCCAGTAGAATATTAAGCATTGAATTAAGAATTGGTTGATTAATATAGTTTAGGTGGCTCTAGCCGTTAGGTTAGGCCACCTTTTTTTTGGCTCGGCAAAACTGCCTACGGTAAGGTTTGATTTCTTTTACAAAGGTGGAAGAAGCGACACCGTATTAAAAAAACATGGCTTGGTAAGAAGTTGGTCACTTTTAAGCGGGTTGTTTCGTTAATAATTTTAGTTTAGCTATTTTGCGGAATAAAAGTACAGAAGCAACTCGGCACTTGATAAGCTCAGACTTTTTGGACTTGCAATCTACGATATATAGTGCTATTAATGAATCGAAGGGGTGGCTAGTTGATTTAATTGAGTTTTTACGGAATTAGTCGAATTCCATAGCAGTAGTGGTATTTATTGTATAGCTTTTTAAACGTTATAAAAATGAAGATTTTAATGGTTTGTTTGGGGAATATCTGTCGTTCACCCCTTGCACACGGTATATTGAAGCAAAAGGCATTGGATAAACAATTGAACTGGGTCGTTGAATCGGCTGGTACAGGTGATTGGCACATTGGTGAAGCACCCGATCATAGGGCAATCGCAGTTGCCAAGAAATACGGTATCGATATATCTGGTCAGCGGGCCCGGCATTTTAAACCACAGTTTTTTGCTGAATATGATCTGATATTTGTCATGGATAGACAAAATTATGAAGATGTTTGTGCTCAGGTTATAGATAAAGCCGATCTGAACAAGGTTAAATTGTTTCTAGGAGACGATATTGTTCCTGATCCCTATTTTGATGATAATTTGTTTGATCCGGTTTTTCAAATGATTGACCAACGTTGTGCAGAGGTGATTGCCAAAGAAGGGAATCGAATAGCATAAATGTATTCTTCTATATGTAAATTTGTTCGCAAATCAACACAAACTTATCTTAGTTTGTTTAAATCAAAAAAATGAAGGCAGCTGAAGTTAACAAGAAATGGATTATCCTGCAGGAGGAGATTGCTGCACTATTTGATATGGAAAAGCCAGACATCAAGGTGTGCTTATTCCTCATTGGTGTTCAGGAATTGGGCAAGGGAGCCCAGAAATTCTCGAAGCGGGAAAAGGAAGAATTGATGCATATTGCCACCTGTCGTCTTTTTAGTGCGATGGGATTTTATACGCTGAAAGGTCTTGATGAGGAAGGATGGCCGCACTGGGAATTAATAAAACCAATTCCTAACTATACACTTTTGGAACAAGAACTGATTATAAAGTCTCTGATCATCGATTATTTTGAGGAATTAAATGTTATCTAGCGATCACGTCAAGAGAAAAATTAAATGTTCAAATGGGAACGTAGAACTATTAACAGATGAAATTTTTAAAAGCTAGTTTAATTGCAGTATTCTGCTTTTTACAGGTTTTGGCATTTGCGGCTAAACCTGAATTTAAATATGTACAGATCGTTACTGACAAGGGCATCTGTATTGTGCGGCTGTATAATGAAACGCCAAAACATCGAGATAACTTTGTCAAATTGGCAAAAAGCCAATATTATGATGGGACGCTGTTCCACCGCGTCATTCAGAATTTTATGATTCAAGGCGGTGATCCTGACTCAAAAAATGCGGTTGGCGGAGCTCAGTTGGGTAATGGGGGGCCTGGATACACCATTCCTGCGGAGATTCAGGATGGTTTATTTCACAAAAAAGGTGCTATCGGAGCTGCCCGGGATAATAATCCTGAAAAAGCTTCGTCAGGCTCTCAGTTTTATCTTGTTCAGGGAAAGGTATTTAGTCCTGAAGATCTCAATCGGTTGGAGCAGACCCGAATGAATGGCAAGAGATTTTCTGATACTCAACGTCAGGTATACACCACTATTGGTGGTGCGCCCCATTTAGACTGGAATTATACAGTATTTGGTGAGTTGGTCAAAGGTGTAGATGTTATCGATCAGATTGCAGCGGTAAAGACAGATCAGCATGATAGGCCAGAAACCGATCAAAAAATGAACATGCATGTACTTACGAGGCGAGAAGCATTAAACTTGGAGCGTGAACTTAAAGGTTTAAAACCTCAAACGGGTATCTTTTCAAAGATTGGTGATTTATTCTCTTCAAAGGACTACTAATGTTATGTTGAAATAATATATAAGGGATTGAGAAGGTTTCTTGTTTCTATAATCTAGCATCACAATAATAAACAATGAAAATAGTAACTTATAATGTGAATGGCTTGCGTGCGGCCTTAAAGAAAGATTGGTTGGGCTGGTTG
This sequence comes from Sphingobacterium sp. 2149, assembly GCF_031455655.1. Classification (NCBI taxonomy): domain Bacteria; kingdom Pseudomonadati; phylum Bacteroidota; class Sphingobacteriia; order Sphingobacteriales; family Sphingobacteriaceae; genus Sphingobacterium; species Sphingobacterium sp. 2149. The sequence continues at coordinate 254,401 of NZ_JAVDTD010000012.1, forward strand.
AAAGCTGTAAATGCAGATGTCATCTGTCTTCAGGAGATTAAGGCTACGCCTGATCAGATTCCCGAAGTTGCCCTACTGGAGGAAATGGGCTATGAGCATTACTGGTATCCAGCGCAAAAGAAGGGGTACAGCGGAGTTGCCTTGTTTACCAAGCTGACACCTAAGCATATTGAGTACGGTTGTGGTCATGAGGATTATGATTTTGAAGGTCGTATTATCCGTGCTGATTTTGATCAACTGTCGGTGATGAGTACCTATTTTCCTTCGGGTACAACCGGGGACGTAAGACAGGATTTTAAATACCGCTTTTTGAAGGATTTTCAGTTGTATAGCGATAAGCTTTTGATGGAAAAGCCGAATCTGGTTGTCTGCGGTGACTATAATATTTGCCATCGTGACATCGATATTCATAATCCAAAATCAAATGCGAACTCTTCGGGATTTCTTCCGGAAGAGCGCGAATGGATGGAGAATTTTATTAATTCAGGTTATATTGACTCTTTTCGCCATCTAAATCCAGATCCGCACCATTATACCTGGTGGAGTTATCGTGCTGGAGCGCGTGCAAAGAATTTGGGTTGGCGCATTGATTATAATATGGTTTCTAAGTCTTTGGCCGATCATATCAAATCTTCCAGTATATTGCCGGATGCTGTGCATTCCGATCATTGCCCGGTAGTATTAGAGCTAGCGCTCTAATAAAATGTTAATCATACAAAAGGCTTTCATACCCATGAAAGCCTTTTGTATGATTAACAGCAGCAGCACTGCCTTTTGAATAGCTATTTTAACTGACTATGAATGATGGAAAGCTGCTGAGCAACTTTTTCTGCAATCGTCAGAAATGATTTTGTTACAGGATCTTCGTTGTCTATCGCAATGGGGAATCCATTATCTCCAGCATCAGAAATACCCTTTAATAGTGGTATCTCGCCAAGGAAAGGTACTTTATATTCTTCAGCTAACCTTTTTCCGCCGTCTTTTCCAAAAATATAATATCTATTATCAGGAAGCTCCGCTGGTGTAAAATAAGCCATATTCTCCACCACGCCCAGTAACGGAATATTGATACTATCCATTAAAAACATACCTATACCTTTGACAGCGTCAGCTAGGGCAACTTGCTGCGGAGTAGTGACGATCACTGCGCCCGCAATCGGGAAAGTTTGTGATACGGTAATATGGATGTCGCCTGTACCTGGCGGCATATCAACCACTAGATAATCGAGTTCACCCCAGTGTGCATCATTAAAGAGTTGCTTGATTGCAGAGGTGGTCATTGGGCCACGCCATGGGATAGGCTGGTTTGGGTCGGTGAAGAATCCGATTGAAAGTAATTTTAGTCCAAATTTTTCAAGCGGTTCAATTTTAACCTGGCCATCAGGCATTTCTACTGATCCGGGTTTAGCACCCTCTAGGCCAAACATAATCGGAAGTGATGGTCCATAGATGTCAGCGTCTAAAAGTCCTGTTTTAGCTCCTTTAGCATGGAGAGCAAGCGCCAAATTGGCGGCAACAGTTGACTTTCCAACTCCACCTTTTCCTGAGGAGACCAAGATGATGTTTTTAATACCTGAAACCTGTGCGCCTTGTTTCCCGATCACATTGGATGTCATGTTGATCTGAACTTCGAGATTTTTGTCGATGAAATGAGCGATGGCGTTTCGGCACGCGTGTTCAATATGGTCCTTAAGCGGACAAGCGGGAGTAGTTAAAATGACATCGAAAGAAATTTTTTCACCTTCGATCCCGATATTTTGAATCATATTCAATGTGACAAGATCCTTTTTCAAATCAGGCTCTTCTACATAGGATAATGCATTTAATATTTGTTCTTTGGTAACCATCTATTGTTCATTTGTAATCATGGATTACAAAACTACTCATTGCGGATCAATTTCATGTCATTTCTCTGTTTTTAATGGGATTAAAGTTACTGGATATAGGGCTGGCTTTTAGGAAAGATCGCTTTCTTGGAACATTTTCATTTTTATGTAATTAATGCGTTTGTCAATAAATTTGTCGTACTGAAGTCACGGATAAAAGCGACCATCGTTTCCGTGAATTATAATTGTATATACAGCCAAATTTATCTAAGTTTGACTGTTGATATGCACGAGTTTGCATTTAGTAATAATTATGTCCAATCGATTTATAACATCTTTTAAGTCCCGCAAATGGCGATGGCTTTATATCTCTTTAGCTGCTATTTTGGTTTTGGCGTTTGCAGTTGGCGCGTATGCTTATCAAAAAAGAGATGCGATGCTCATGGGGGTAATCAACAAAGCAAAAGCGAAGTTGCTTGAAAAATATGATTTGGATTTGAAGATCCAATACTATGCTTTCCGTGGAATTAATGCTGTACAGTTTAAGAATATCCAACTATTGCCTAAAAATAGAGACCAATTGGCTCAAATTAATGATCTGACAGTATCGGTAAAATTATGGCCCTTATTATTCGGGGATGTGAAGTTGGGACAGGTTATTTTAGATCACGGTACGGTTTCTCTTATAAAAAAGGATTCAATTAGTAACTACGATTTTCTGTTTAAAAAGCAGAAGAAAGATACAATAGAAAATGATAATCCGAAACAGAATCTGGCAGCTTTGGCAGATCGATTGTTGAAAAATGTGTTTTTTAAGATTCCCAATGATCTCGATCTGAAGAGCCTTGAACTTTCTTATCGTGATGACAGCACTTCACAACGTGTTGTCATTCCTTCTGCTGTGATCGATGGCGGTGATATGGAAACTAAATTTTTGTTAAACGATCATGAGGCCGCCTGGAATCTAACGGGAACAATTGATTCGGATAATCAAGAATGTGACCTCCGTCTTTTTTCTGATAAGAAGGGCGTAAATCTTCCCCTATTGCAACGCAAATTTGGTCTTGCTGTAAGTTTTGATGAAATATCCTTCCGATTGGATAAGGCACACAGAAGAAATAAGGAATTGCTGGAACTGCATGGGCAATGGGGATTTAAAAATTTAAAAGTAAATCATAGGCGTATTTCTAGTAAAGATGTGATCTTTCCTGAGGCCCAAATGCAGGGGGCTCTGAATATCGGAGCGTCTTCTCTCGAAGTAAGCAAAGAAAGTACGGTAAAGGTCAAAAATTTTGTGTTTTCTCCCTACGTTAAATATATTCACAAACCCGAGAAAGAGCTCTTTTTGGCTATTCATACGGATAAGATAGAAGCGCAACACTTTTTTGATGCTATACCAGTTGGATTGTTTCCAGGTCTGGAAGGAATTCAGGTGGAGGGGCACATTCAATATGACCTGAATTTTGCTCTTGAATTTAAGAAGCCTGAAAATCTCCTTTTCTCTTCTAAAATGGACGATAAGGATTTAAAGGTCGTGAAATGGGGAGAGGCTAATATTGCAATGTTAAACACTCCTTTCACGTATACCGCTTATGAAGATGGCAAGCCGATGCGGGAGATCGTTGTGGGCCCACAGAATCGCAATTTTACGCCTATCGATCAAATCTCCCGGTATATGCAAATTAGCTTGATCAATACCGAGGACCCATTTTTCTTTAAACACAAGGGCTTCGAAGAGAAGGCTTTTAAATTGTCCATTGTTACAAACATCAAAGAAAAAGGATTTAAGCGTGGAGCCAGCACGATATCGATGCAGCTGGTGAAAAATGTTTTTCTAAATCGCAATAAGACGGTTGTACGGAAGCTGGAGGAAATTCTGTTGGTATGGCTGATGGAGCGCTCTCAGCAAGTGAGCAAAAAACGCATGTACGAGGTTTATCTCAATGTGATCGAATGGGGAAATAATGTCTATGGCATTACCGAAGCTGCACGCTATTATTTTGGAAAAACTCCAGCACAATTAGGCCTTGGAGAGAGTATATTTTTGTCAAGTATTGTTCCACGACCTAAAAAAGGGTTGAACTTTTTTGACTGGACAGGTCACTTAAAAGGGAATATGTTGCGGTATTTTAATACTTACGGTCATATTATGACGAAAACCGGACAGATTAGCGTGGATTCAACAACCTCAAATTATGGGTTTTATGAGGTTGTTCTGCAACCACACCTGCGTGCAGCAAGACCGGCTGTGGTGGATTCTGTCGATATATTCGATATGGGAGAAGATCCGTTGTTGTTCGATCGTCTTGATAGCAGCCCTCCTGGCGACAATCTCGAAAGTGTATCTGTTCCAAAGAAATTAAACAAAATGGATCTCACGGAAAAGAAGGACGAGGAAACCGGTGAGCAGGATAAGCCAAAGCGATCGTTATTTGACAAGATATTGGGGCGTAAAAAAGAGGAAAAAGATAAGGATGCACAAAAGTAGTGTGTGTCATGAAAGAATAATAATAGCATGAGAAACATAGAAATTGACGGATTGTTATTTGAGCCTCTCATTGAAGAGGAGCAGATTCAGAAGCGTGTTCGCCTGATGGGTATCGATATAAGTCTGCGTTATGAGCATAAACAGCCTATTTTTATAGGCGTATTGAATGGATGTTTTATGTTTATGGCAGACTTGCTCAAGCAAATTGAAGTTCCGTGCGAGATGTCATTTATTAAATTGGCATCGTACATCGGAACAGGCCAATCTGAGTTAAACGAGCTTTTAGGGCTTGGTATTGATCTGGAAGGGCGTGATGTGATAATCGTGGAAGATATTGTAGACTCTGGGCATTCACTCAAACATACGTTGGATGCGGTAAAAAAATTAAATCCAACGAGTGTCATTGCCTGTGCGCTTTTGGTGAAACCTGACGCGCTGCAATATCATTTCGAGGAATTGAATTATGTTGGGTTTGAAATAAGTAAAGAATTTGTGGTCGGGTATGGCATGGACTTTAACGGGCTAGGCCGGAATCTGCCCGATATCTATAAAAACATACCTGGTTAGAAAAAACTGGATGTTCTAAGAGTTTGAAACAAAGAAGTTTTCTTTGATTTTTAGTGCACTGCGCTATTTCACATTGCAGTGCACTGGTATTTTTTGGTGTTTATGATACTGCATCTGCAGGATATTTAAAAGAGCAAGTTTCAACATGATCATTTACCATTCCAACGGCCTGCATGTAGGCATAGCAGATGGTAGATCCAAAAAACTTAAAACCTTTTTTCTTCATATCCTTGGCGATTTTATCAGAAATATCAGTAGTAGCTGGTACGTGTTGTAAACTAGACCAATGGTTTACGATGGGCTGCTGTTCGGGTAAGAAGCTGTATAAATAGTTGTAAAAGCTGCCATGTTCGGCCTGGACTTTTTTGAAAAGCCTCGCATTTGTGATGGTTGACTCAATTTTATTGCGATGTTTTATGATCCCAGAGTCGGCGAGTAACTGTTGTACATTTTCATTATTGTAGTTTGCTACCTGATCGACATCAAAGTTAGCAAAAGCTTCTTGGTATGCCGTTCTTCGACGTAGGATAGTAATCCAGCTTAATCCCGCTTGTACTGATTCTAATACTAAAAACTCGAATAAGGTTTTATCATCTTTGACTTGTCGGCCCCATTCGTTATCGTGATAGGCAACATATTGTTCGTCAGATCCGCACCATTGGCAGCGTGTGATTTCTTTGTGCATGTTCTATGAAGATTTTTTGAATGCAATATAACTTTTTATCCTAACTTTACGACCACAATTAAAGAGTTTCGATTATAGACGGTTCTTGAATATTTCATTGCCGTTAAAAGACAATTCATTTTAATGAACGCAGCTATTTTCAAATATCATATTCTATTTGTACTATTTCTTTTATTCGCAATAACGAAATTGAATGCGCAGGGGCGTACTTATCGAAACGTTGTTCAAGACGGTAGCACAATTGGGATTGATAGTACACATGTTGTAAAGGATTCGCTTTTAACGCCTAATGAGGAAGTTTTGGCATCCTTGAATCCAGCGTTACAGGATCAATATCGAATCGTAACAGTGGAAAGGGAGGGGTTAATGGTTCATAATATTTATAGCTTCGATGTGCAGCAATATTTTCAAGGAGAATTGCGAACTAGCAAGTTGGATAGACAATATGGGACACTTAAAGTTCACCGGGAAAATTGGATACTTTTCACAGTTCTTGCATTAATTTTTGGTGTTGGGATGATTCGGATATTTTTCCCTTCTGATATCAAATTGGTTTTTCAGGGGTATTGGGATGATCGGGTGTTGCTATCGGTGAGCAAAGAGGACACCATCTTGACGTCATGGCCCTTTATTTTTCTATTTATATTATTTTCAGGAGCATTGGGCTTATTTGTGAGTCTATTCTATGCCTATGAGTTAGATAGATTTGATTTTATCACGTTCTCCAATTATATGAAGACGGTGGGCATGGTTGGCGGCTTATTTTCGTTAAAAATCGGATTTATTCGATTTCTATCCTTTGTGTTTGAAATTAGGAAGTTGGTAAAGGAATATGTGACAGTGCTGTATCTGATTTATTTCAATACACTTTTTTTAATGCTTCCTGTACTATTAATATTGAGTCTTGTACCCTTAACATCGGTAGGTGTTGTACTGCACTTGGCCATTGTTGGAGCGGCATTACTTTTTTGTTATCGATTTCTTAAGACAGCGGCTCATATTATGTCGATGTATAAATTTTCAATTTCCTATTTAATTTTGTACCTTTGTTGCCTAGAAATAGCACCAATATTAATACTATTAAGATTATTGAGCTAAAAGTGGTTATATGCAAACTTCAGACGTAGAAAGAGCAAAGAAGGTAAAAAGTGTACTGGTAACTTTACCGAAACCTGAAAACGATAAGTCCCCTTATTATGATTTAGCAAAGAAATACGGGTTAAAATTAGATTTTCGAGGTTTTATACACGTAGAGGGAGTTCCTGCCAAAGATGTGCGTAGGGATAAAGTGAATTTGGCAGATTATTCTGCCGTAATATTTACAAGTAGAAATGCTGTAGATCATTATTTTAGAGTTTGCGAAGAGATGCGATTTGAAGTGTCTGCAGAGATGAAGTATTTCTGCATTTCGGAGACCATTGCGCTTTATCTTCAAAAGTATATTCAATATAGGAAACGAAAGATTTTCTTTGGTAAACAGACCGCGAAAGACCTTGAAGACGTGTTGAAAAAACACAAAAGTGAGAATTTCCTATTTCCATGTTCGGATGTAGCGAATGAGGAGACCAGGAACTGGTTACAGCAAAACGGCTATAAGTTTACACCAGCTGTGCTTTTTAGAACTGTTGTAAGCGATTTGACTGACCTAAAGGATGTTTTTTACGATGTTATCGTGTTCTTTAGTCCTTCCAGTGTACAGTCTTTATATGATAACTTCCCAGATTTTAAACAGAATAATACAAGGATTGCAGCGTTCGGCGCTTCTACTCAACAGGCACTTTTAGATCATGGATTGATTTTAGATATTCCTGCTCCAACGCCAAAAGCTCCTAGTATGACTATGGCTGTTGAAGAATACATCAAAAAGGTAAATAAATAATAGCCTAGCAAAAGGTAAATACGGAAAAGGGTTCTTAAGACCCTTTTTTTTGTTATCTGTAGAGAGCTTGGCAAGCTAAGGGCTTTTGGGGCATAAGATCGGTAAACACAAGCTTCCTTATGTTGGTCTATTGAGCTATGGACTGATGTTTAGCTGGATCGGAGGTGTTAAAATATAATAAAATGACGAAGGTCATTGAGATTTTAAGTATATTTCTATTAAATTGCTTGATATAATTCATTCTATGTAAAATAACGCATAGGTGGTATTTTTGAAATTTGGTAGAAATATTTTTTTATGTTTGTAATTAAGCAAAATTAATCAGTCGTGAAGTTAAAGCAAGTTGATAAAATTTCGGGCATTCGATCAGAGGACTTCCTAAAAAATTATCTGAAACCAGGTTTTCCTGTCATTATATCAGATTTTATAAGTGCAGAAAGTCCAGCGTGGAAGAAATGGAGTTATGATTACTTTAAAGAAATTGCAGGAGATATAAAAATAGATGTCTACGGAAAAGAGGAGGAATCGATGGACCGTGCTGCGAGCGCTCCTGTTGGCCATATGACATTTGCAGAATATTTGGACCTGATTACAAAAGAACCTACGGAGTTACGATTGTTTTTGTTCAATCTGCTTAAAATTCGTCCTGAACTGAAGCATGACGTTATTTATAACGATGTCACAGGTGGCAAGGTATTGCAATGGTTGCCATTTATGTTCTTTGGTGGTGAAGGTTCGAGTACCCGTAATCATTTCGATATTGATATGTCACATGTGTTTATCTCTCAATTTCAGGGGTTAAAGCGTATTTGGCTTTTCCCAAATGATCAATCTGATTTGATGTACAAATTGCCATACAATTTTCATAGTATTGCTAATCCAAAATACAGTAATGTAGAGGAATATCCTGGGATTAAGTATTTGGATGGCTACGAGGCAGTTATTCACCCTGGAGAGACTTTGTATATGCCCGCAGGATGGTGGCATTATATTCAATATGAAACTGAAGGGTATTCAATTTCCGTTAGGGCTTTAGCAAATTCAATCAGCGAGAAATTGAAGGGTGCGCGCAACTTGTTTATCACAAGACATTTTGATAATACGATGCGAAAGATCTTCAAAGGGCATTGGTTCAACTATAAAATCAATACAGCGAAACGTCGCGCTAATAATGCAATAAAAAGAAAAGCACGTTAATATAGAAAAGGGACACCAAATGTCCCCTTTCTATATTAACGTATTGATTACAAAAGTTTATTTTGACCTCTCCTGTCAAACCGTAGTTCCTTTTATTCTTCTGCTTCGGCCCATTTGCTTGCTTCTCGATAAAATAAGGTATAGGGATCGCTTGGATAAACTATTGTGTCCGGATTATGCCGAAATGGAACATCCGGATTAAAGATTTCTTGTAGGATATCGCGTAAGAATCTGATAAAATTCTCTTTTTGGAATGCGAGAAATTCATCGGTCAATATTCCCTCTTTACCACTGAATAAGGTTCCCTCTTCCCGCATTTTCCGCGCAACGTAGAGATGAGGTTCAAGTTGTTTTCTCCCTGTTTTCTGTTCAAATACATAGGCATAAAATAGCGTCTGCACCATGGCTTTATTTTCGGTGTTGGGAGCAAATACCTGATCGATTTCTTTGAATAGAATCGAATCTCCGCCCGTTTTGTAATCGACAATTCTACTGATAATACGGTCGTCGTGTGTTACTACCTCGTCTACACGGTCAATAATACCGTACAGTGAGACTTGATGTTGCTCTCCATTGATTTGAAGTGGGAATGGTAAGATATAATCGGTGTCGTTTTCAAGTTCAATAATCCGAAATGACTTATAGTTATTGATGTCATATTCGAGATACATTTTGACATACTCGGAGGCAATTTTCAGCATGATCCGCTGCAAGCTATTTAAGTCCTTTTCTTCTTTTAATTCAATCTGATATTGAATGCCTATTTCTCGGGTCACATATGCTTCGATACGGTCTATCTGCCCGCGTAGCATATGTGTTGATGTAAACTCCTGTTTCCCTTTGAAGGGTAAAAATATATCCTCCATGACATTATGGATGACTGTTCCGAGCTTATTCATTTCAAATTCCTGAGAGAGTGAAGGTGGCTCTTTAATGTTGGCAATATGTTTTAGGAAAAACTGTAATGGAGATTGGAGGTATGTCGTCAGTGCGGTCGCCGATATCTTTTTCTGGTTAACGATAAAGTCCTCGTACATTTTTTTCCATATTTCGCCCCGCTTTTGGATAACAATCTCTTGCGCTTTATCTGCAAATTGGATGGGCTGTTGTTGAACTTTTCGGTCAAACTGAAATTTGCTTTCAAATTCTAACTGTTTGATAAACCGGCTTTCTTCACCAGTGGAGCTTTCGTCAACTAAACCATTGTAGAAAATATGTATTCCCTTACTGTATTGAAAATGACGATAAAACAAATAGGCCGATAGGGCATTCTGATTTTCCAATATAGGAAGACCGTACGCGCTCCTCAGACTATTGGGTATAAAGGTCGGTGAATTGGATGTTTTGGGTAGAATACCCTCATTAGCTCCCAGGATATAGATGTTGTCAAAATTTAAACAGCGGCTTTCCAAGAGCCCCATGATTTGTATGCCTTCGAGTGGGTTCCCTTCTATGGCAGAATTTATGGGAGCAATGGCTTTTTTTATCAAACCGATCTGGAAGCTGATACTTAACGGGGCAACAGTTTCAAAGCCTAGTAAAAGCTGGTTCAGGATTTTTTTTGTTTCGATTAGGAGATTGTTGTCAATTTGGCGGATGCGCTCTTGAGATGAGATACTATGTAACAAATCATCGACGAGCAGGATGAGCGCTGGTACCAAATGAGCTGAATTTTCGATAGGTACAAAAAATTGTGGTAAGGAGCTTTTGAAATGAAGCTCTTCCAATGTGATCTCGAAGAGTTGTTTGTCGGCAATCTCTTTCTGAATCTGAAGTTTATCTGCCAAGGAAACCATACTCAGGGGATGATTTATGAAGGTCTCTATGATTTGATAGGGAAGTTTCCGTCTTTTAAACTGTGATATCTCCAAATGTACCTCCATCCATAGATCCAGTATGCCATAAATAGGAGACTGCGTCAAGGGGTAGCCCGTAGTGATATTAGGTTTTACATCTGGTAAACTTTGCAGTAAAGGGACAAGTAAATTTTCATCTGCTAGAAGAATAGCGGACGTCTCCTCCATATTCTTGTGCTGTTCGAGGATATCATGCAGTAATTTTGTTTGGCTGATCTTCCCGGTGCTAGCATATAGATTTACGGTTGAAGTTCTATTGCCAATAATATTCGGGCTATCGCCGAGGGCGTTGACCAAGCCTGTTTGGAAAATATTTCGACGAATAAATAGCCCGGCCTCCTGCATGGTGTCTTCCAGATAATAGGCATCGGCATCAAAGTAAAATAGGGCGCGGCCTTCCTCCTGCCATTGTCTGAATAATTTTGCTTCGACTTTGTTTAATGCATTGAAACCGACAAAAAGGATATGTTGGTAGGATGATGCAAATTGCTGATGCGTAGCCTTGCCTTCAGCTAAATCGCGGTAAATGGTTGGATAGTTGGTTTGTCCTTCTGCTTTAAGCTTTTCTTTAAATCGATTATACAATACAGGTAGTCTTTTCCAAAGTTGTAGAAAGCGCTCTTGTACGCCACTATGTCCAGCAATGGAAAAAGACTGCCAAAATTGACGTATAAATCCTTGCTGTTCTTGGGTTAGATGTTGAAAAACAATGTCGATTTTGGTGTTGTCATAAAGTTCTAGATAGATCTGCTCAATAGGCACAAGATCATAATCGAGCTGGCCGAAGTCACTCAGTATTATTTCGGCAATTGGGTAAAACTCTTCCAACGTTTCTGGTTGTTTTCCTTCAATCACCAATAACTCATTATGGATATTAAAAAGGTGGAAAAATTGTGCCAAAGGACTGGCTTCGGTATCATCGGTCGAACGTCTAAAAAATTCCTGAATCGTAAAAAACTGAGGAGACCAGATCGCCTGTCCATATACTTCAGAAAGATGTTTTTTGAGATAGGTAATCGGGCGTTTATTATTAAAGACGATGGCAATCTCACTCAGATCGTTTCCAAAACGTTTTTGAATATCTGTTGCTACTAATTTTAGAAAGGCTGTCTGCATCGTGCTATTATTTTACTTCAATTAATTGATTTGATTTTGCATAATAGAGAAAGGCCCTAACATTGTTGTAGCCTAGATTCTCTAGATTTTTTTTGTAGTTATCGACTTGATACTGATGTCCGATATAATCTGTCTGCGTAAACTTGAAATCGAGTACGATTGTTTCCTCTTTGGAAGTGAAGACTTTATCCGGCCGAATGGTTTCGCCCTTGGCGGTAATGATACTGGCCTCATTCCAGATCTTATAGTTTCCGGTAAGCCATTTATTAATGATGGGATGCTTCCAGATTTGATTGATCTCCTGCATGAGGAAGGGCTGCTCCTCCTTGGAAAGGATACCTTCCTGGATCAGTTGGCCAACCAGTTTATGGATGTCTTCTTCGTTTGAAATCTGAGCCATAATATCATGTGCCAATATGCCATACTGTGCCGCTTTTTCCAACATCAGAATATCATTGATACTGCGCGTACTCGCTTTTTCTAAAGCCATTTCCAGTTCTTTGGAAATGGGATAATGGCTTAACGAAATAATACGGTCATTTCGAAACTTCGCTTTTCTTTTTTGGATTATCTGATCAATATATAAGACTTTATTTTCGAGTTTAAACGGGGATTCTGGAGTCTCTAAGACTTGGAAGAGCACATCGCTGATGTATTCGTCTTTCTTATCATAGCCTGTAATCTCTCCTGTCTTTTTGTCGACGGATTCTTTAAAGCACGGAGCAGTAATATAAAGGTGTTCAACGGCGCGGGTTGTTGCCACATAGAACGTATTAAGGGCGTCCATGTAGTTGAATAGCATCTCTTCAAAATATTGTTTGAAAAATATAGATTTGCCGACGGTAGATGTGTATTTGATTGGAATTTTTCCCAATTGGGCAAATGGAGTTTCGGATGTTTCAATCCAAAAATCGCCGTTGATCATGCCGTCGAGATCCCATGAACAAAATGGAATCATGACCACGTCATAAGCCAGCCCTTTTGATTTGTGTATCGTCGTTACCTCAATCGCATTGATTTCTCCATTGGAAGGGAGTACAGCCCGGTTGCCATCTTCTTCCCAGAACTCTAAGAATTGTATAATGCCACGTTCGCCATTCGTGGAAAACGTTGAGATCATATCTTTGAATGCGAGCAGGTAAGGGAGGTGAATATTGTCCGTGGTTGTGAAACCGTAGATTTCGATAAGCTTTTCAATCAAGTGGACCAATGGCTGTTTCTGTGCCATTTCCCAAGAGTCAATTAAGGCTTGAGGTAGAAAATCTTTAAGCTCATGGATGTCATTTGTGGCAAATTTTAACCATGCATTCTGATCAACGGTCGTATTATTCTGTATATGCTGATAGAGATAGACTATCTTTGCTTTATGAATGGTATGTTTCTCCGAATTATAGACTAATGCTTTCAGCGTTTCGATCAGTAGTAAAACGGCATCATTGCTGGCTAGCGACAGCGCATCTCCTGATATGACTTCAAACGTGAGCTGTTGCTGTTTTTTGAAATCCATGAGTTTCTGGATAACCAACTTGGCTTGCGAATTACTACGCACTAAAATACCGATCTGTTGGGGTTGATAGCGTTCGTCGAGTAGCCATCCGCTTATTTTTTGGCATAAATTTACAAGTGATTCTTCGATAACCTGATTTCGTCTGTAGCGTCCATCAGCAACGGGAATGTAGGAGATCTCAATGGAACCTAATTGGTCAAGTTTTCCTTTTTTATGTTCAGGCACCTCCTGTTGGCTGTTTTCATACGCTTTGACAAGCATGCTATCATTGCCTGAGGAAGCCCACCACTGTTTGCCTTCTTCATCCAGGCTTTCGGATACTTTTTCATTTAATACCTGTTGCAAATGTTTTGGAATACTGTTAAATAGGTAATTGTTTAAATGAATAATATTTGGAAGACTTCTAAAATTGGTATCGAGACTTCCGTTTTCGATAAAGGTTGTTTTGCTATCGTTGTCCAAGTGAAAGGCATGGACAATTTGTTGTTCTACCTGTTGGAGTAAAATTCGCCAATCGCCATTCCGCCAGCGATAGATGCTTTGTTTAACATCACCTACAATCAGGTGTTCGCTGACAGTACCTTTGGCATCTGCCAATGCATTGATCAGTAGCGGACTATAGTTTTTCCATTGAATGCGCGAAGTATCCTGAAATTCGTCAAACAAAAAGTAGTTAAAGCGATTGCCGATTTTCTCCCAGATAAATGTTGGGTCGCTATTTTCATCAAGTCCGAGTTTGTTTAACAGAATCTGAGAATCGGAAATTAACTGGGCACCATTGTCGCGTCGCCACTGTGTCAGTAAATCGCTCATTTCTTTGAGTAAACGCAGGTAATAGAGGTTATTCTGTACGGCTTGATAGGCAATGTAAGCAGATAGGTTGTCGTGTAACTTTTGGAAGGACGCCCAGATAGGGCTGAACGCAGCCATAAGATCATGACGTATATTTTTGTCACTATCCGTAAAAGCATCTTCATTGTCGATTAACAGAAGGTATTTTTCTATTATCTTGGCAATTTCAGAAGCGCTGAGTTTTTCCGTCTTTTTACTGGTTTTGCTAGCTGAGATTATCTTATTGCGCGATTTACCCTTCAGGTCACTTTCAGTGAGGTTGAATTTTTTGAATGTCTCACTAAACGCTTCAATTGTCATGGATAGCGCTTCGGTAAATGCGCTTATCTTCTGTTCAATCTCCAGATTAAGGAGATTAAAAACCTCCTTGGGGTTTGCCGAGTTGATATAACTATCAAATTCCTGGAAATTTTCAGAAAAAATAAGGCTCGCCAAACTCATTAATTGCTGACGGTAGTTCCAATTTTCATTTTTTGCTATCTTCTTTTCAGCATAAGTTATAATCCAATCGAGTAGATCGGGGCGCTCATCCAGTAATTGATTGAGCATAACTGTCAGCTCATTTTTCACTTTATTGACATTCATTTCAATCTTGTAAGCCGCATCAAGATTAAGTTCATATGTAAACGCGCGGATGACCTTTTGGGAGAAACCATCAATTGTACTTATCGTAAAATGACTATAATCATGTAAGATACGGCGATAAACACGGTGAGCTTTCTCCTGCACAAGATGTGAAGTCCAACCTGGCTGTTGTGCCAGTAATAACTTTCTGAAATCTTCAATTTTAGGGCTAGGATGGCCTGTTGCCAGGCCATGGAGTACCGATAGGATACGTTCCTTCATTTCGGCAGTTGCCTTATTGGTGAATGTCACCGCCAAAATTTCCTTGTAGCTATTCTCGTTGGATAGGAGAAGGGTGAGATAATGTAAAGTCAAGCTAAAGGTTTTCCCCGAACCGGCTGAAGCTTTTAGTATTTTTAATGGCGCAACGGATTTCATAGAATGAAGGTAGAAAGTAAAAAGTGAATTGGCAAAAATGGGGAAGATTATTTTAATTGAGAAAGCAGACTTAATTTGATTCTTATTTATTAACCAAATTGTTGTTTTATGATATATACTGGTGTCGTAATATGAGTAGGTGTTGCCTTCGGGCGAAGCCAACAGCTGTACACATTACTTTAGGTGTTGACGGCAGAGCTGGTGCAATGAGATCTGTTCTAAAAGGGGTGTTCAAGGTGTTAAGGATGTCATTTTCAGCGAAGTTTATAAAATTATGTTTATGAATAGAAAAAAATAACTATCTTTGCATCCCCCTCTAGTATGAAGCTCGGGGGATATGTTGAATACATAAAATAAATTAAAAAATGGCAACTAAAATCAGATTGCAAAGACACGGTAAAAAAGGACGTCCTTTTTACCACGTAGTCGTAGCGGATTCTCGCGCTCCACGTGACGGTAAATTCATTGAACGTATTGGTTCTTACAACCCAAACACTAATCCAGCAACGATCGTTTTGGATTTTGAAAAAGCTTTGGACTGGATGAACAAAGGTGCTCAACCGACTGACACAGCTCGCGCTATCCTTTCTTACAAAGGTGTTCTTTACAAAAAACACTTGCAAGGTGGTGTGAAAAAAGGTGCTTTTGATGAAGCTGCTGCTGAAGCTAAATTTGCAGCCTGGACTGAAGCTAATGATGCAAGAATCTCTGGTAAAAAAGATGGTTTAGCACAAACTAAAGCTGATGCTAGAAATGCTGCTTTAGCTGCTGAAGCTAAGAAAAAAGAAGAAAAAGCTGCTGCTGTAGCTGCTAAAAATGCTCCTGTAGCGGAAGAAACTCCTGCTGAAGAGACTGAAGCTCCTGCATCAGAAGAAACTGAAGGTTAATTCTTTCATAAAGTATTCGAGAAAGCCGACTCAACCTTGAGCCGGCTTTTTTTGAAACAGCCTATAGGCTATAGTTTGCCATTATCATGTCTTACATCTAATTGCTAAATACGAAAATATGACTATTGATCAAAGCTTTTACATCGGTTATATCAGCAAAACAAGAGGGCTTAAAGGAGAAGTACAGCTATTTTTTGAATTCGAAGAATACGAGAGTTTGGATATGGATGTCGTCTTCGTGGAAGTGAACAAAAAGCTTGTTCCTTATTTTGTTGACGCCATCAAATTTCAAAAGAACAGTACCGCTTATGTGACATTCGAGGATGTGGATCATATTGATAAGGCTCAAATACTTGTACGTAAAAAGCTATATCTTTCCAATGATAAAATGCCGGAGCGTGATCCAGATGATTTTAGATATACGGATTTAATCGGTTTTTTAGTAATTGATGAAAACCATGGTGAACTGGGGAGAATAACAGATGTTCAGGAGTTTCCACAACAATTTGTTGCTACCGTAGATATGGATGGCAAGGAGCTGATGTTCCCACTTTCGGACGATTTGATCTTAGGTATTGATGGCGAAGAGGAGATTATTGAAGTTGAATTGCCAGAAGGCTTAGTGGATCTGTATAAAGAATAAGTATATCCTTAGGCTTATATAAATGAATAGCCTTTCATAGACTATCGCAGTAATTTATTATATTGGCATATATTATTTTGCCATAATTATTAATTGATTTTGAAATCGTTATTACTCCTGCTATTCCTATTTTCACTGTCTTCTTGTGCTTTCTTTGGAAAGAAAAAGGAGTTTCCTGAAGGTAATTATCAGATGATATTGGGCTATTCGAATGAGCAATATCATAAACTTAAGAGAGAATCTCCCCAGAATGTGGAGGCAAATACCTATGGGAATGATCCTACTTTATATCGGTCCTTTCTCTCACTCCATAATAAAGACCGCTTTGTCTTGGCGCTCGACGATATATTACTCTTCGGAAAGTATAGATTCAATGGTGACAGATTAGAGTTGACCGACGAGAAAAAAGGTAGCATCGCATTGGATATTGTTAAGGTAAAAAAAGATTTTATTCAGCTAAGAGGTGATTTTTCACAGTTTAACTCAGCGCGTGTACCTACTACCGAAAGACTTTATCTCAACTTTGCCTTAGATAAAACCCCTATACGCGAGACACCAAGCAAATTTGACAGTCAAGTGAATTTGTGGCGGAATGCTCCCGTAAGAGCAGAAAGTGAAAAGGAGGTCAAGGCGAGGGCATTGAATTTTGTTGATTATTCCATCGCTTACTTTCAACATATATCAAGTTCTGGTACACATCACGATTATCGAATGGATGGTGTTGAATCGCCAATTATTTATGCTGAGAACGGTATTGTGCTCAAGGCGTGGACAGATGTGCCGGAATCTTGGAAAGAGTTGTTTTACAATGAACAAGATGCATTGATCGCCTATCGCTATTTATTTGATGGCTTTAAATATGCATCGAAAGAGGAATACCACGTAACAGGACTTTTATTAATCACATTTTATCTCAAAAATCTACGGAATTCCCTGGCAGCGCATCTTTAGCCAATGATTCTCGATCCTTACTTTCGCCTGTTTTTTTAACATTTTTTGGTGGTGCATACATTTCTTTTGTTGCGTGTAAGCAGAGCCCAAAGGTCTTATTGCCCTATTTTCGGTGCCATTTTAGTCTTTTCGAAAAAATATTTTTGTCTTTTGATTTTTTAAAACGATATTAGCAACGCTTATAGAGAAAGGCCGAGGGAATAGACCCGTTGAAGCCTTAGCAACCTGTATTGTTCAAGGTGCTAAATTCTACCCTACTCCATGTGGGAAAGATAAGTTACATGAAGATAAACGATTCCTCGACGTGTGCGTTTCGATATAAGCCAACCAAACTAAAAAACAGTTTTTTAATGAAGATTATCGATCATATCCAGAATGCCAAAGGAAAAACATTATTTTCTTTTGAGCTATTGCCACCGGCGAAAGGGCAGGGCATCCAAAGTATTTTTAAAACCATGGATGAACTGATGGAGTTTAAACCTCCTTTTATCGACGTAACTTACCACCGGGAAGATTATATCTATAAAGAGCATGCAAGTGGATTACTGGAACGCGTTTCCTATCGCAAACGTCCTGGGACAGTGGCGATATGTGCAGCAATCATGAATAAATATAAAGTTGATGCTGTGCCCCATTTGATATGTGGTGGTTTTACTAAGGAGGAAACCGAAAATGCACTGATCGATTTGAACTTCCTGGGTATAGATAATGTCTTAGTATTGCGCGGAGATGCACGTAAGGGCGATGCTGATTTTATTCCGACGGATGGTGGACATGCTTTTGCAACAGACCTATTGGAACAGGTTGCTGATATGAATAAAGGAAAGTATCTGCATGAGGATATTGTCACATCGGAAAAGACTGATTTTTGCATCGGTGTAGCAGGTTACCCCGAAAAACACTTTGAATCGCCAAATTTTAATACTGACTTTAAATATCTGAAACAAAAAGTCGATATGGGGGCGGAATTTATTGTAACTCAAATGTTCTTTAATGTCGAAAAATATAAGGAATTTGTTACTAAATGTAGAGATAATGGAATACATGTGCCTATTATTCCAGGATTAAAGCCACTGACAACTAAAAAGCAGCTCGTGACCTTACCACGAATATTTCATCTCGATATTCCAGAAGAACTGAGCGATGCTGTTTCGGAATGTAAAACGAATGCCGACGTCAGACAAGTCGGAGAAGAGTGGTTAGTACAACAATGTCAGGAGCTGATCAAGTTTGGTGCTCCGGTTTTACATTTCTATACGATGAGTAATCCGGGTCCAACAAAGAAAATTGTAGAAAAACTAGCCTAACTCATAAAAATACCCGCGAAAGGGAGCTGATAAGCTCCCTTTTTCATTGTTAAGATATCCTATAATTGACCTTATAGCCGAGTCGTCGTGTTGGTAACGGAGTCATTTGCGTGCGTGCAAGTGTCAGTGTGTTTATTGTCAGGTACTTGTGTTAAATAGTGTTAATTAACATATTGGAATCAGGATAACTTTTTAACTTAAAGTCCTAAAAAGGATTTTAATAGAAGACCAATTGACCTTATGACGTACAACAGAATAAATTCTCTACTGGGTTTTGCTTGCGGACTCATTGCCACATGTGTATACATTGCTACCGTGGAAAAGACGGTAAGCTGGTGGGATTGTGGTGAATTCATTGCCTGTGCTTACAAGCTGGAAGTAGCACACCAACCTGGGGCACCATTGTTTCTTCTGATTCAGAATGTATTTTCAAACTTGGCTTTGGGTAATGCAGGTAAAATCGCCTATTGGATGAATATCGGATCGGCAATTTGCAGCGGGCTTACGGTTACATTTTTATTTTGGACGATAACAGCAATTGCCAAGAAGATACTCCGCGAAGACAAATACGCACCTTTATCCAACTGCTTGCAGATCTTCGGCGCAGGAATTGTTGGTGCAATGGCATTTAGTTTCAGCGATTCATTTTGGTATTCGGCCGTAGAATCCGAAGTTTATGCGATGTCGTCCTTGTGTACAGCAGTTGTGTTTTGGGGGATATTAAAATGGGAAGCTCGTGCTGATGAAGAAGGTAGTGATCGTTGGCTGGTATTTATCGGTTTTGTTATGGGGCTTTCTATTGGAGTCCATTTATTGAATCTTTTGGCTATCCCAGCGATAGCGATGGTGGTCTATTTCAGAAAAGCAACTCAGGTGAGTGCGAAAGGTACCTTAAAAGCGTTTGTAGTAGGTGTACTGATCCTGGGAGCCGTTTTGTGGGGTATTATTCAATGGTTGGTTGGCCTGGCTGCTAAAGTTGACCTTGTATTTGTAAACTCACTTGGAATGGGATTTGGTTCCGGAATTTTCTTCTCGTGCTCATTGCTGGTAGGATTGATAGTTTGCGGTTTGTATTATTCGTATACAAAGCGCAAATACACGCTCAACACCGCTTTGTTAGTTTTTTGTTTTGTTTTATTTGGATACAGTTCCTACACCATGGTCATGATCCGGGGAAAAGCAAATCCATCCTTGAATAATAATGCGCCGGATAATGTATTTTCTTTTTTGGGATATTTGAGCCGGGAACAATATGTCCGGGAGCCATTGCTCAAAGGCCCGTATTATGATTCGCAAGTGGTTGGTGTAAAGAGTAAGACAGGCTATCGGAAAGATCAATCGGCGTATGTACCCTTTACACAGATAGACAAATATCAATTTGATAAGGAAACCTTTTTCCCGCGTATCTACAGCCAAGATGGAAACCATCAAGCCTATTATAGAAGTTACCTCAATTTGAAAGAGGGAGAGCAACCACAATTCTCCGACAATTTTAAATTCTTTTTCAATTTTCAGCTTGGCGATATGTATACGCGCTATTTCTTATGGAATTTTGTCGGTAGACAGAATGATCGACAAGGGTATGGGACCTATAGCGATGGCAACTGGCTGTCGGGGGTCAAAGCATTCGATAACTGGCGACTAGGTGCGCAAGATAAACTACCGCAATCGCAGGCACATGATCCGAGCCGAAATACCTATTTCTTTCTGCCGCTGCTTTTGGGAATAGCTGGTGCGGTATGGTTGTATCGAAACAACAAGCCTTATACTTTGGTCGTAACCCTGCTGTTTGTATTTACCGGAATAGCGATTGTTGTTTACCTAAATCAAACGCCCATGCAACCTCGGGAGCGGGATTATGCTTATGTGGGCTCTTTCTACGCCTTTGCAATCTGGATTGGATTGGGGCTGATCGCATTGGTTCGTTTTTTCAAACGTTTTGTACGAACACGTTATGCTTTGGCGACTGGTTTATCTTTTGCGTTGCTGGGCGGCCCCATTATTTTGGTTCATCAAAACTGGGACGATCATGATCGATCGGAGAAATCGATGGCAAGGGACTTGGCGCGTAATTATCTTGAGGCCTGTGCTCCAAATGCAATCCTATTTACGTATGGCGATCATGATACATTTCCGGTGTGGTACTTACAAGAAGTAGAAGGTGTGCGTCCCGATGTACGGGTGGTCGTCTTAAGTTATCTTACCGGTGATTGGTATATGCAACAGGCCAGGCAGCCGACTTATCGAGCAGCAGGCCTCCCCGTGACAATTCCGGCAGAAAAGACAAAAAAAGGTGTCCGTGATTATATCCCCTTTGTGGATAGGCAACTCGACAAAGCTGTTGATGCAGGTCAGTTATTACAATTTGTGACGTCAGATGATCCCGATTATAAAGTTCAGTTGAATTCCGGTGAGAGGGAAAATTATTTCCCCTCAAGAAAAGTCAAACTGGACGTTAATAAAGCGGAGGTCGTCAAGAAAAATGCAGTTCCATCTTATTTGCAGGAAGCTATTGTATCAATTATGGAATGGGAGATACCAAATGACCACCTAACAAGGGCAGATTTAACAATCTTATCGGTGCTTGAAAATAACAAATGGAACAGGCCCGTCTATTTTTCAAATATGTTGCCAAGTGATCTTAAATTAGGATTAGATAAATATCTTGTTAATGAAGGTTTCACGTCTAGACTGATGCCGGTCGCAGCTACAGGTGCGTCAACAGAAAAGCAAATTGAGCAAGCCGGACTAGTGAACATTGAAGCTTTATATCATAACATTATGCACACGTATAATTGGGGCAATATAAAAAACGCTCGATATGTTGATACGGATTCATTCCGCTTTTCAAGCATGTATGCAAGAGATATTTTTGGAAAAGCAGCGCGTCTGTTGTTGGCTAATGGCCAAATAAAACAAGCAGGAGAAGTTGCTAAAAAAGCATATGATCAATTACCTGCGCGCGTGTATGCTATGTCAGATGCAGTCAACTATGCTGATATTATTGATAGTCTATATCGTTCTGGACAACCTCAGCTCGCCAATAATATGATGGATCGAAATCTAAATTATGTAGCTGAAAATATGGAATATTTGCATCAACTCGTAGTGGATAAGAAAAATTTAAGCTTCGAATGGAATGATATTCAGGTTGGATTGGACTCGGTAGATCGCTACCGTAAAATTTTATCGGATGCGAAAGAGGATAAACGATTAGCGCGTGTCGAGGGCTTAAGGCGTCAATATCAAAACTGGTATGGTCTAGAGTAATGTTTGTAACAAACGAAGCCAATGTATTGGGTTTGCCTAAATGGTAACTGGATGAATATGCTTGAGCTAAGGAACCAGATGAGGCCGTTTTCATATACTGAAAGCGGCCTCGATACATATAGGATAGGGAAATGAGCCAAATGATTAGAATTTCATGCCGACTCCAAAGCCAAGGAGAAAAGGATTGATATCAACTTTTGCCGGTATGGATAAGTTGGGAGCCAAGTTGGATGCATCCACATTAACATCTGTCTTTAAAAGAATATATTTAGCATCTAAATTCACAAAATATTTGTCTGATAGCTTAAAGTCAATCCCGAGTTGGGTAGCGAAGCCAAAAGCATTGTCGTATTTCACATTCTTTACAGTTGATCCAGCGTTAGCACTATAGAATATCGTGTAATTTATCCCTGCGCCCACATAAGGTTTTATAGCTCCATCGGGGAAGAAGTGATATTGAGCTGTAAGCGTAGGAGGAAGAAGCCAAACACTGCCTAGATCGACATTGCTGGATGAACTTCCACCAATCGCAGTTAAATCTGAGCCTGTTGTATGCACATTATGTTTTGTCGTTCCAAGAATCAATTCCGCCGCAATGTTTTTTGTGAAAAAATAGGTGAAGTCCAGTTCAGGAATAAACTTTGTGTTGATGTCCACGTCTCCGCCTATCGTATTAATAGTAGCCGATTCGTTTGGCATGACTGCCACTCCTCTGAGTCTCATTTGCCAACGTTGATTAGGGATTGTTTGTGCTTGTAAACTTAGTGCTCCTAAAGTGAGTGTCAATGCGATTAAAAATAACTTTTTCATATCATTAAGGGTATTTATTTGACGTAAAACTATTGCTAAAATCAAGGCAAAAGAGTGACGATAATCAAGTTGAAAAATGAATGATATAATGCTTTGAGTAGTGTACATGACGTACCTTTATAAATTATTGTCAAAAAAAAGCACATCTGTATCTGTTTTTGACTCTGGGGGAATTTTGTTTGTCAGTCTTGAGTAAAGCCTGAATTTTCGAAGGCTATATTGCATGTTGGAGAAAAAGCAAAAATTTAGGATGATCTCAGGTTTGATAGCGTTGCCTAAATTTATCAGAAATGCTGTGAAGAGGATGACTGTGTTTATATATGCTTTTTGGGGAAGGAAAATGTCAAAGCTGGCTGCAGATTTAGTAAAAGGACATACCATAAACTAAAAGAGGTCGGAATCACTTCCGACCTCTTTTAGTTAAGAATAAATCTTTTATGCATTTTTCTTTACCTCTTTGCCCCAGGAATCTTTCAGTGTAACCGTACGGTTAAAGACTAATTGGGAAGGGGTAGAATGTGTATCTAATGTAAAATATCCCAGTCGTATAAATTGATAA
This sequence comes from Sphingobacterium sp. 2149, assembly GCF_031455655.1. Classification (NCBI taxonomy): domain Bacteria; kingdom Pseudomonadati; phylum Bacteroidota; class Sphingobacteriia; order Sphingobacteriales; family Sphingobacteriaceae; genus Sphingobacterium; species Sphingobacterium sp. 2149. Next base: position 277,803 of record NZ_JAVDTD010000012.1, read on the forward strand.
CCTTTTCCCGGAGTTGCATGTGTTAGATCCGGTTCAATATAAGCGCGTTCAATAATATGCAAGCTTTCAGGGTTAATCGATGCTTTGAAATCTTCTGCAGCAGCAGGGTTTTCATCATTGAACAATCTGTCGTACAATCTCACTTCGGCTTCTTTCGCATGCGGCACGGAGATCCAATGAATTGTTCCTTTCACTTTCAACCCAGAAGTATCTTCTCCTGATTTAGAATTTGGAACATAAGTACAATGCACTTCCGTTACTTTTCCATTTTCATCTTTCACAAAATCGTGACAGGTTACGATATATGCGTGTTTTAAACGCACAGAAAGTCCTGGAGCTAAACGGAAGAATTTTTTTGGAGCGTCTTCCATAAAATCATCGCGTTCTATCCAAAGTTCTTTTGAAAAGGGAATGGACCGCGCGCCTTCACCACCTTCAACTTCTGGATTGTTTTCACCGATAAGTTCTTCTACCTGGCCATCAGGATAGTTCGTGATGACTAATTTAATTGGATCTAATACAGCCATTCTGCGCCATGCTGTTTTGTTGAGATCCTCTCGAATACAGAATTCCAGAAGACTTACATCGATCATATTTTCACGCTTTTGAACACCGATTTTCTCACAGAAGTTACGGATACTCGCAGGTGTATAGCCTCTTCTTCGCAATCCTGAGATCGTAGGCATACGTGGATCGTCCCAGCTTTCAACAAATTTGTCATTAACTAATTGCAGCAATTTGCGTTTACTCATGACGGTATAGGTCATATTCAAACGGGAAAATTCGTATTGCTTAGAAGGGAAAATCTCCAATTTTTCAATACACCAATCATAAAGTGGGCGGTGTGGGATAAATTCCAATGTACAGATCGAATGTGTAATTTTCTCGATAGAATCGGATTGTCCATGTGCAAAGTCATACATGGGATAGATACACCATTGATCGCCAGTTCTATGGTGATGAGCGTGTTTGATGCGGTACAACAAAGGGTCGCGCATATGCATATTCGGGCTAGCTAAATCTATCTTTGCCCGGAGTACTTTTTCGCCGTCTTTGTATTTACCGGCACGCATTTCTGCAAATAAAGCAAGATTCTCTTCAACAGACCTGCCGCGGTAAGGCGTCGGAACTCCCGGTTCTGTAGGGGTACCTTTCGCGGCAGCGATTTCTTCAGCTGTGCTATCGTCAACGTATGCTAGACCTTTTTTTATTAGCTCAACGGCATAACTGTATAATGTCTCAAAATAATCTGAAGTATATAATTCCTCTGCCCACTGGAATCCAAGCCATTGAATATCTTTCTTGATGCTTTCAACATACTCAGTATCCTCAGTGACAGGGTTAGTGTCATCAAAACGTAGATTAGTCTTGCCATTATACTGCTGTGCTAATCCAAAGTTCAAGCAGATGGATTTGGCGTGACCAATGTGGAGGTAACCATTTGGCTCAGGAGGGAAACGTGTCAATACACGTCCGCCATGCTTTCCTGTACGAAGATCCTCTTCGACAATTTCCTCGATAAAATTTAATGATTTTTCTTCACTCATAGTGCAAAGTTAATTATTCGCGACGAGATATTTGCTAGGAGATCGTAGATATTCGGCTCAGGATAAGCGGTGGAATGTGCGTGTTATATAGCTTACTATGTACATAGTTAATAACCTTTTGATCTGGCAAAAAAAAGGGGCAATATTATGCGAGGGCACTGAAAAAGTCCCGTTTTAGATTGGGCAAAAAAAAGGAGTGGGAAATAACAGTTTTCTGCTCCTTTTTTCGTATCTTAAATTAGTCTT